>CAZRJV010000007.1:0-30912 GCA_964600625.1 uncultured Acholeplasmataceae bacterium | reverse complement strand
AAACATCTTCATCAAATATTTGATGTAAAGGTATTATATGATCGGGAATAATTCCGCCTTCATTGATTTCATAAACATACGGAGATGAAGTAGTGTTTTCACCGCTTACAATCGCTGAAACATTTGAGCTGCTAGCGGCAAAAATAGTACCGATTGGTAGATATACTGGCGTTACTGAAGCGGCTCCGCCACCTGATTTTTGTCCTAAAATTGGTGCTAAATTATTTTGTCTAACAATTGAAGGTAACATATTACCAGCACTAAACGAGACTGGTGAAGTTAAGATATACCAATTTAAATCATAATGATATGAATTAACAAAAATAACATTTGTTGATTTTTCACCAAGAGTTGGATTAAAACTACTAACAGAAAAGGAGCTGCCAAACATTATTCCAAGAACGCGGTATAAAGCGCCGATATTACCACCCATATTCCAAGTAATATCTAAAATCGCGTGTTCAAGAAATGGTTTATCCCGAAAAGCATTTGCTAAATAAAACTCAAGATAAATAGCACTATCAGATTCAACTAATAAATTAACATCATGATAAAATGGCCATTCATCATTGAAATTAATAGGTGTTTCGTTAGCAATTCCTAAGTAAGCAACTTTAAATTCTTCATTATAAACAACTTGAATCATATAATCAACACCATCAACTTGCTTAGTATAATAGCCATCGCTTTTATAAAATTCATAATTATTATTTTCAGCCGCTGAATGATATGTAAATCCACTTAACTCAGTTAAAAGATGTTTGTAAGAGTCGACGCGATCCGAGGTTATATCGGTAATAAGAATTTCTAATAAACTTAAATCTAAATCACTATTATTAAAGTAATAATAATAACCGCCATCTTCCAATGCTGGTAGTGGATAATTGAAGTTGTTAATATCAAAAGTTTCTAAGATAATTTCATAATTCCAAAGATAACTTTCTTCAATGTTAGCTGTTTCAAAGCCATCTAGCGTTATAACAACGGTTTGGTTATCAACAAACCAATAAGGTAATCGATTTGGTAAATAAGCACTCCAAGATTCAAATCCCTTTGGAGCTGGACCCCATTTTTCACCTATTACATCATCCATTGCCATTAATCCATTGACATAATAATCATAGTTATTAGGTCCCATTTGCGCTAATGAAGTTAATTGTGGTCCTGAAGCTTCTTTACTTTGATAAGGAGATTTAGTTCCAAAATAAGTGTGATTTTCATCAATATCATTATTTAATAAGATGAATATTTCGTTATCAACCATTGCCGCTGAATTTGACAGCAAATTATTTTTTCTAGCAAATAAGATATTATAGTAAGTATCAACGTTTTGATATTCTTTTAAACCGTAAAAGTTATCAAAAAAGAAAGCTAAGAAATTGAAATTATGAATTAATAAATCATTTGGGATCGTAGAACCATTAATAGAAGAATCTAACATTTCCAAACCTTCTGTCGACTCGGGATCAGGAATGAAAAATACTCCAGTTAATTGATCTTGATTATAGTGAACGCTATAATAATTTGAGGTAGCAAATAATTGATTTGCAACCGAAAGCGGTATTAAAGCATTTCCTTCATAATCAATAACACTAAAACCATATTTCCCTAAGTCTAAGTCATGACCGTCGCTTGCAACATAATGATTTAATGAACTATTATTATCATATAAGATATTTCTAGAATAATTAGTCTCAGTACCTTCAACGTAACCATAGAAAAAGCCAGAATCATTAGTAGTAATTTTATTATTAATTGTGTCTAAAGTCATTGTTAGGGTATAAAGTTCGTTATCTTCACTAAAATAGTCATAACTTATCTTAAAAACACCATCACTGTCTTCATAATTAAAAACTAAACTAGGTGATATCAAGCCTCTTAACAACTCAATAAACTCACTAACTGAAACGTAAGGTACGACACCATTTTGATTATGATAAATATTAAAATTAGTATCACTAACATTGTATTCAGTTGTCATATTTTTAAACGGAACACTTTTAACACGGTCAATAATGGTGTTTTCATTATCAGGAAGTGTTAAAGGATAGGTTTTTTCTAAACTATATTGCCCAAGACTAAACTTAGCAGTCGCGGTTGCTTCTCTTGATTTACTTGCAAAATTATATGGGACTACCATCCCTCTCCTATTAATATTTAAGGAGTTGTAACTCCAACTAATTAAGCTGTTGTTAATCGCACCACTTGTTGGAGCATTAACCATAAAATTAACAATGTCAATTGAATCTAAGGCATCAATGTCAGCCCTTATTTTGTTAAGAACAACTTGTTCATTTTCATCAATTGGCGGAAGTTCATCTTTGGCTAAAACAGTTAACAAGAAAATTTTATTTTCTGATAACTCTAAGACCTTTAAGGTTGCTGTTAATGTAACAACAGTTTCCGTTGTTGGTCTTGTGACTTCACCAGTTATAGATACAATTTCTGGTTCATCACTTACCCAACTAACACTAAGACCACTGAAACCTTCAATGGTAGTTGGAAGAACTAGATCGGATTTAACTAAACTTGCTGATTCATCATTTGCATAACCGATTTCTAAAGCAGCCTTAGCAGCTAAAATATCTACTGGTTTTACGCTACAAGCAGTTAATAAAGAAGCGCTTATAATAATAATTAACGCAACAACAATTCTTTTTAAATATCTCTTCATTTTATTCACTCATTTCATAATTAAATTTTTATATTAATAATATTATATCACTTGCTTAACTTATCGAGTCAATTTAGTTTTAAAAATAATAAAAATTCTACTTGAAAATGTTTTCAAGTAGAACTAAAATTAAGCTTTTTTGACAAATTCAGTTTTTAAATTAATATTACCAAATCCAGCTATGCGACAACTAATGTCGTGATCACCTTGGATTAATTTAATATTTGATACTTTAGTCCCCTGTTTAATAACATCAGAAGAACCTTTAAACTTTAGGTCTTTAATAACTATGACATCATCGCCATCAAAAAGTTCTGTTCCATGAGCATCAAAATAACGAGGTTCATCTGGACTTTTTACTGCTTCTGGATCCCATCTAAATTGACAGGCGGAACAAACTAAGTATCCATCATCTTCATAACTGTATTCGAAATCACAACTTGGACAATTCATCTCTACACCTCCAATATCTACCTATAAAATACCATAAATAAGGTGTAATTGGGCAATAAGTACTTACTGTCATAACATCATTTTAAATGCCGTATGAATATTTAACAATATATGGTATACTCTAAAAAAGAAAGGTTAAAGGAATTTAATTATGAAAATAGGAATTGTTGTTTGCACTAACTCCGGAGCCGATTATCATAAGTTTGACTACCCAGTTGAAATTATTCATTCTTATCTCCATTTAGATGATGATTTATATGAAGATTATGTTGATATTACAGCGGAAGAGTTTTATGAAAAAATTGCTGCCAACCCTAACATAGATGTTAAGACAAGTCAACCACCGGTTGGTAAAATTTTAGAAACTTATGAAGAACTTAAAAATAGTGGCCATAGCCACATTTTGGTAATAACTATTTCTAAAATGCTATCTGGTATTTATCAAACCGCCAAATTAGCATCTGAGATGTTAGAAGGAGTCAAGGTAAGTGTAATTGATTCAAAAACAGTCTCATATGGTGAATTATATTTGGTTTTAGAAGCAATCAAATATATACAAGCGGGCAAAGAATTCGATGAAATAGTTGAACTTTTAGAAAATAAAATTAAAGATATTAATATTTTAGTATATGTTGATACTTTAAAATACTTAGTAAAAAATGGTCGTTTATCGGTAGCCGGTGGTGCTCTAGGATCACTATTAAAAATAAAGCCGATTTTAAGAATGGATCAACATACTGGAAAAGTTATTCCTTTTCAACGAATTAGAACATCACGAAAAGCCTTATTAAAAATTATAGAAATTTTTGAAGAAGAAACTAAAGATCGTGATGTTGATATTTTCATTGCTTATACAAATAACCTTGAGTTAGCTAAACAATTAGCTAGCAAATTATTAGAGATCAAACCAAATTCCAAAATAGAACTTACACCATTGACGCCAGTAGTAGGGGCTCATGCGGGCCCAGGAACACTAGGAATCGGTTACGTTTTTATATAAATATGTAAATTTTACGATAAAGTTTCAAATTTACACTACTTAGAAAAGGTTGTGCTATACTATCAACAAATGGTTTGATATTCAAACTAATTGGAGGTTATTTTTATGAAAATAGGTATCTTAGCGTGTGGGAATTCAGGAGCAGATTATTATAAGTTTGATTATCCTGTTAAAGTTTTTCATTCATTTCTACATTTAAATGAAGAGTTATATGAGGATTTTGTTGATATAACAGCAGATCAGTTTTATCAAAGATTAATTAATGAACCGAATGTTGATGTTAAGACAAGTCAAGCTCCAACCGGTTATATTTTAGAAATGTATCAACAAATGAAAGAAGAAGGATATACCCATATTTTGGTGGTCACGATCTCATCTCAACTCTCTGGGACATATCAAGGGGCAGTTTTAGCTGCTGATATGATTGAAGGGGTTACTGTTAGAGTCGTTGATTCTAAATCAGTTTCATATGGACAACTATATTTAATGCTAGAGGCGATTAAATTAATTAAAAATGGTGAAAATGACTTAGAAAAAATTGCACAAACTATCGAAGCTTTAATACCTAATATTAATATTTTAGTATATGTTGATACTTTAAAATATTTAGTTAAAAACGGTAGGCTTTCAGCGGCTAGTGGGGCAGTTGGTACTTTATTAAAAATAAAACCAATTTTAAGATTAACCCAGCAAGATGGAAAATTAGTTCCTCATGAAAAGATTAGGACTTCGAAAAAGGCTTTAAAAAGAAGTTTAGAAATATTTAATAATGAAACTAATGGCAGAAAAGTCACTATGTTTCTTGCATATACTAATAATAAGGAGTTCGCTGCAGAAGTGGCAGCTCAAATTGGCAAAGATAGACCAAATGTTAAAATTGAGTTAGTTCCATTAACTCCAGTTGTTGGAGCTCATGCTGGTCCTGGTACCTTAGGTATCGGTTATATATTTGAAGATTAATGGATAAAAAACAAATTATCAATGATCTACTTGTTGATTTATTTAACCGAATTTTAAGAATTGAAGAAGATGCTTTAAAAAATTCTGGTGTTAAATTATCAATGACAGAAGTACATGTATTAGAAGCAATTGAACAAAGTGAAAACAAGGCGATGTCAGATGTCGCTAATAAACTAAACGTTACACTTGGCACACTTACAACATCGGTTAATGGTCTAATTAGAAAAGGTTATGTTAATAAAAAACAAAACCACACTGATCGCCGTGTTTATAATCTTAGTTTAACTGACAATGGATTAAATGTCTTAACAATCCATGATAGGTTTCATCATGAAATGATCCAGTCATTGATTGATGATTTAATGGTCGACGAAGATGAAGTTTTAATAACTTCTTTACAAAATATAAGCAACTATTTTAAAAACATAGACGAAAAGCAAAGGAGGTGAAAAAAATGAGAGACAGAAATTTACAAGGAAAATTAGCCTTTGTTGGTCTAGTAATCTTCGGTCTAATTTGGATCGTTACACAAATTATGAACCTAGCAGGTGCACAGGTAGGCCAAACACTAGGTACTATTTTACACTTGTCAAGTGCTATTGCGGTTTTATTAATCGTTTTAGTAGTGGCCTTTGTTGGTTGGGAAGTAGCAAGTGAAAAAGAATTTGTTTGGAAAGTGTTATTTGCTGTAGTGGCAGTTCTATCCGTCGTTGCTGCTTTACTAGGAGTAGTCAGTGTATTACTATAATTAAAAAATAATTGATAAACAGTTAGGATTTCCTAACTGTTTTTTTAAATTAAATTAATAATAATTTATTATAGATATGTTATAATAAAATAAACAAGAGTGGTGATATTATGAACGAAGAAATTATCGTTGATACTAATAAAGATACAATCGAAGTAGAAAAAGATAGTCGTGCTAAAAAGGTGCGTAATTTTTTAATGACTACCCTTAATGGAATGACAATGGGATTGTTCGCTACTTTAATTATTGGAACCATTTTCGAACAATTTGGCATATTGTTAGGTAGTTATGGAATTAGTGAACTAATTTTAGTTGTTGCTAAAACCTTGAAGTCATCATTAGGTATGGGAATTGGAATTGGTGTTGCCATTTCATTAAAGCTAGATTGGTTTAAAGTAATAGTTTCCGGTTCGATCGGTTTGATAGCCAGTAGTTTTAAAATAGTTTTTGGTCAAGATCAGATCTTATTATATGGAAATCAACTAGGAGCTCTCAGTGTTAATCTTGATCCCTTAACTATTTATCTTGTAGTAATTGGTACTATTTTATTGATGAATTTGATTTTAGTTAAAAAAACACCAATTGATATTCTTTTAATTCCCTTTTTAGGAGTTATTCTTGCCACTATATTAACGCTTTTGTTAAGTGGACCTACTGGTTTTATTATTTATTACATTGCCGAGTTTGTTAATGTATCGACAAAAGCAGTTCCGTTTTTAATGGTAGTAGTCATCTCTGTTTCGATGGGAATGATATTAACAGGGCCTATTTCTAGTGCCGCGGTTGCCTTTATGATTTCAATCGGAACCAACCCATTAGCAGCAGCCGCCGCTATTATTGGGACTTCTACCCAAATGGTTGGTTTTGCTGTTCAATCAAGAAAAGATAATAAAATAGGTACTGTTTTAGCAGTTGGACTTGGTACCTCAATGTTACAGTTTAAAAACGTTGTAAAAAAACCATTAATTTGGTTACCAACAATTATTGCTTCAGCAATTTTGGCACCATCTGTCTTATTGTTTAATTTTGATACGACAGCTGCTACTGATGTTATCGCTAATGCATGGACTTTAGGGTCGGGCATGGGAACCAGCGGTTTAGTTGGTCAGTTTGCTAGTTTTAATGCTTTAGGCTTAAGAGATTATCGTGTTTGGTTGTTTGTTTTGTTATTACAAATTATTGGGCCGATATTGCTAGTCTATATTATCGATTTATTGTTTAGAAAACATGGTTTAATTAAGGTCGGAGATTTGGAGGTATAATATGTCAAAAGATATTGAAGAGAAAAAAAAGGAAAGACAATCAGAATCATCAGGAATCGTATTACGGATAGTTAGAACGATTGGTTTTGTGTTGCTAGCGATTGGTTCCGGGGTGATTGGTGTTACTACTGTAATTGCTCTGTTTTCAGTGCTAGGAGATAGTGTTACTGAATATGCGAGTTTGGTAAACGATATGTCTGATACAATTAATAGTTTTGGGATTCCAAATTTAATATTTATTAGTCAGATTGCAGTCTTATTAGGTTTATTAATATTAACTTTTACAACAGGTAAATCATTTTTAGGTAAAATTTTACAAGCAGCAGCAACTCTACTTATGCTTTTATATATGTTATTTGCCCCAAATCAAAGTGTATTTTTCTTAACCACTTTCGATCAATTTCCAGAATCGTTAGCTACGACTTTTCAAGCAGCGCAAGAATTCTTTGAAAGAATTGATAATTTTGTCAGCATTGATGGTTTAATGGGTGGAATTGTAACATTGGCGTATGTTTTAATTACTGCGGCCGTATTAGGTAAAAAACGACCTAAGAAGTTTTCGGCCTCACTAGTTCGTTATGGTGTTGGAACTTTAACATTATTAGCAGTAGTTCACGGCATTTTAGTTCCAGTTATTTTAAATTTTGCAGGTTCTGGTGAAATTGGGACAGCCATTACTAATTTCTTTACCAATGGCGGTTATTTAATTTTTCCTTATAGTGTTTTAGCAATTAGTTATGTTATACAGTTGATTGGCTCAATCATCGGTACAATCTTCTTTTTTGTCAAATAAAAAAGGCCAATGGCCTTTTAAAGAAGTGCGGAAAAACCTCTTAAAATATTTTGTAAAGCGCGATAAAAAATATTGCGCTTTTTCTTTTTACTGGGATCAACTAACATTGAATTACTAATCGCATTCTTAAAAAACTTTTCGATATCTAAAATAGCATTTTGATTGGTAAATACGACATTATTTTCAAAATGGAGAAATAAACTACGGTAATCAAGATTACTTGTACCAACAGAAGCGACTTTATTATCGACCATAAAAACTTTTGAATGAATAAATCCAGGTTGATATTTATAAATATTAACACCATTATTTGACAATTCGGGAATGTATGACTCTGAAACCATATAAACAAATTTTTTATCAGGAACTTCAGGAATCACTAAATTAACTTCGACTCCTGATCTTGCTACTAACGATAGAGCGTTAGATAATTCTGGATCGATAATTAAGTAAGGAGAAGATAAATAAATTGTTTCTTTAGCTTGTCCAATCATTCTCAACAATACATCTTGAGTAAAGGTTGATTCGATTAAAGGAGAATCAGCATAAGGGGTAACATCGTAGTTATTTTCAATTTTTATATCACCTTTATATTTCTTGAAATCGATTTTTTCTTTAACGCTAAATTCCCAATCACTAAGAAAAGTTAAAGCCATTGAATATACAGCGTCCCCAGTAACTTTAATTCCAGTATCAAGCCAGTAACCAAAGCGTTCAACTAAGTTCGCATATTCGTCAGCAATATTAAATCCACCGGTGTAACCAATGTTACCGTCAATTACCACAATTTTGCGGTGATTTCTAAAGTTCATTTGAAAATTAACCCGCGGGACAACCGGATTAAAGTTAACAGCTTCAATGCCGTATTGCTTATATAATTTCTTATAATATTGAAAAGGTAGTGTAAAAGCTCCCCAATCGTCATAAATAACTTTAACCTCAACGCCTTCTTTGACTTTTTGAGCTAAAATCTCAATAATTTTATCCCAAATTATTCCTTGTTTAATAATAAAGAATTGGATAAAAATATATTTTTTTGCCTTTTTCAGATCTTCAATAATTTGCTTAATAACGTCTTCACCAGTTTGAAAAAACTCAACATCACTGTTATTATAATTTACCCATCCCGAACTAGTTAAATAATTGGTAACTAAGTTATCAGCATTGATATTTAAATCTTTGGTTTCGTCTCTTATTCTATTCATCGTATTTGAGTAGCGCTCTCGTTGTTTTTTACTATAATTTATAGTGTTATAAATAAGGTAAAATAAACCACCAAAATGGGGGAAGATGATAATTGCGGCTACCCATGTTAATTTATAAGCAGAATGTTTTACTTTAGTACTTGCCAAAATATAAATCGAAGTAATATAACTTAACGCAAGTAATACAATTAAACTAATAAAGCCGATATTTGGATCTAAAAATACGAATAACGTGACAACCGTAAAAAATAAGAGAAGCTGAAGAAAAATCAAAAAGCCGATAAAAACGTTCTTATTAGTAATAAATCTTAAAAGTCTTCTCATATAATCACCTCGATTGTTCTATTATTATACAATAATAGCAATTAAAATGCTATAATTATATCGAGGTGAACGCAATGAAAAGAGATCTTGCACTGCTAATCGATTTCTATGAATTAACCATGGCGAATAGTTTCTTTGAATTGGGAAGACATAACGAAATTGCCTATTTCGACTATTTTTTCCGATCAATTCCAGATAATGGTGGTTATGCAATTTTTGCTGGATTAGAACAATTAATCGAATATATTGAAAATTTAGCATTTTCAAAAACAGAATTAGAATACTTACGAAACCAAAAAATATTTTCTGAAGAGTTTCTAAGTTTTTTAAATAATTTTAAATTTCGTGGATCAATTTATAGTTTTAAAGAAGGATTTCCGATTTTTCCCGGTGAACCAATTGTCACAGTAGTTGGTCCAATTATTGACTGTTTATTAATTGAAACAGCACTGCTCTTAACTTTAAATCATCAATCACTAATTGCAACTAAATCTTCCCGTATTGTTGAATCAGCACAAGGCAGAGCGGTTATGGAATTTGGAGCCAGAAGAGCTCATTCATATGATGCCGCTAATTTTGGTGCTAGAGCAGCTTATATAGCTGGTGTTATGGGAACTTCAAACACTTATCTTGATTATAAAATGAAAATACCGGCTTTAGGAACGATGGCTCATTCATATGTCCAAAGTTTTGATACTGAATATGAATCTTTTTTAGCATACGCAAAAACTTATCCCAATAATACTTTATTATTAGTTGACACTTATGATACTATAAGACAAGGAATTCCTAATGCTATTAAGGTTAATGAAGAATATTTGAAACTACATGGAAGCTATTTGAAGGGTATTAGAATTGATAGTGGAGATTTAACCTATCTTACCAAAAAAGCTAGAAAAATGCTTGACGAAGCGGGCTTAACTGAAACCAAAATTACTGTTTCTAACTCGTTAGATGAATATTTGATTCGTGATTTAATTCAACAAGGCGCCCAAATAGATTCTTTTGGTGTTGGTGAAAGATTAATAACAGCCAAAAGTGATCCCGTTTTTGGTGGCGTATATAAATTAGTAGCGATCGAAGATGATCAAGGAAACATTATTCCAAAAATTAAGATTTCTGATAATGTTATTAAAACAACAACTCCCGGATTTAAACAAGTTTATCGTTTTTTTGATAAAAATGATAAAGCAATTGCCGATGTTGTTACTATTCATGATGAAATAATAGATGTTAACCAACCATATTTATTATTTGATCCCGATCATACCTGGAAACAAAAACGAGTTAAAAATTATAAAATTGAACCTTTATTGCATCAAATTTTTGATAAAGGAAAATTAGTTTATCAAACTCCATCAATAGAGGAGATTAGACAAACAAGAGCTTATCAACTAAGTCGGATGTGGGATGAAATGAAACGCTTAGAATATCCACATCAATATTATGTTGATTTATCAAAACCATTGTGGGATTTAAAGCAAAAATTAATTAAGGAGTACTCAAAAGTAGATCAATAAAAATGCAGGCTAGACGAAGTAAAAACCGGACGGATATTATTTTATATGAAAAACCAATTTTAAAGGGAATGCTGATTTTGGCATTGCCAATATTTTTTAACAATATTCTAAAGTCATTACATGATATGGTGGATATGATTTTTTTAGCACGGATGAGTGGCAACGTTAGCGAAGTTAATTCAGCGCTAGCAGCGGTTAATATTCACTTTCCAACCTATGCTTTCTTTCTAGCAATTGGAACTGGACTAGGAGTGGCTACCGTTACAATTATTAGTCAATATTTAGGTTCTAAAAGAATCGATTTAGCAAAAAAATATAGTGGAAGAACTACCTTACTAGCTCTAATTTTTGGATTAGTAATTACTTTTGGAATGTATTTATTATCACCTATGATAATTAAAGTGATGGGTGCAAAAGGACTAACGTATACCTACGCTCTTGAATATTTTCAAATTAGATCAATTGAATTTATCCCAGTATTTTTATTTATCATATATCAAAGTATCAGACAAGCTGAAGGAAAGACTTTATTACCAGGGATTATTAATATATTTGGAATTTTAGTTAATGTATTTTTAACTTGGTTATTTGTTAACAAACTGCAAATGGGAATTGCTGGCGCTGCTTGGTCGACAGTAATTGGACAATCAATTGGGTTACCGTTTATAATTTATGGCTTGTTTTTTTCTAAGACAAATGTTACTATTAACATTTCGGAGTTGAAACTCGATAAAGAGACTTCTAAAGATATCTTCAAATTAATGATACCTGCGATGTTAGCATCGGCTTTAAATTCTTTGGGATTTATGATAATTCAAGCTAGGTTATTGTATTATGGCGATGTCGTAAGTAGTGGTTTTGCAGCTGGTAATCGTATATCACAATTAATTTCCAATTCTTTATTAGCGGTAAGTACCGTAATGGCAACATATATTGGTAACAATATCGGAAACGATAATCAAAAAAGGGCTAAAGAATCTTATTGGACAGCTTTAATTTTTATCTTTAGTCTATCAATTGTATTAATGGTTTTATTTATTATTGTTAGAAAACAATTGCTTTATTTATTACTTGGTACTAATTCTTCACAAGAATTATTAGATTATGGAATGACATTTTCATTTTGGCTCTTGATTACTCAACCAATGGTGGCGATTATGTGGGCTGATAACGCTTATTTTAATGGTAGCGGCAATGCTTTCTTGTCCTTTATTTCAGGTCTAATAAGACTTTGGTTAATTAGAATTCCCTTTGTATATATTATCGCGTGGTTATTTCCAGATACCCGCCATTATTCAATTATTATTGCCATGATGATAAGTAATATTGTAATTATTGTTACTAATTACTTCCTAAAAAGAAGAGTAACATTAGAAAAGACGGTGAGATTTGATGAAGCAGTTTCAACTTAATATTGTTTTATATGAACCGGAAATTCCGCAAAATACAGGTAATATCATGAGAACATGTGTTGCTATTGGAGCTAAACTTCATTTAATTGAACCCATGGGTTTTTCATTAGAAGAAAAACACCTAAAGCGAAGCGGACTTGATTATATTTCTAAACTACAGTTTAGTGTTTATCAAAACTGGACTCACTTTATAAGTGAAAATAGTGGATCGTTTTATTATTTAACTAGGTATGGTAAAAAAAATTATAAAGAAATTGATTTTACTAATGATACCAATATTTATTTAATTTTTGGGAAAGAGTCAACTGGCGTTGATCGCAAATTACTAGCAAATAACCTAGAAAGATGTTTTCGAATCCCAACAACTGATCAAGTAAGATCACTTAATTTATCAAATGCGGTCGCTATTGTTAGTTATGAAGTTATGAGTCAATATAATTTTGAAGGGTTATTTGATAAAGAACCTGAAAGTTTAAAAGGAGCTAATTTTTTAGATGAGTTTTATGAAAAAATATAAAAAAAGAGATAAATTACAATCACTCGGTGAAGAAATTGCTAACTCTGTTAGTCATGGTGTCGCCGCTTTATTTGGAATTGCTGGCTTAGTGTTATTACTAATTAAAAGTAATAATATAAGCGAATATGTAGGTAGTGCTATTTTTGGCGCTTCAATGATAATTTTATATACAATGAGTTGTCTCTATCATGCATTTCCAAATGGATCAACGGTAAAAGCGGTTTTTAAAAGATTTGATCACGTCTCAATTTATTTATTAATTGGTGGCACGTTTGCTCCAATCTTTTTAATTGTTTTACCATCACCACTTAAATGGGTAATGCTAGCTGCTCAATGGATCGTTATTATTGTTGGAATTGTTTTAAAATCTGTGCGTGTCCATAAATTTCAAAAACTTCATCTCGCAATGTTTTTAGCATTAGGATGGAGTGGGCTATTTTTTATGGTTGATTTATATGTATTTGCTCCGCAATCGTTTTGGCTTATCCTAGGTGGCGGAATTTCTTATACCATTGGCGTGATATTTTACGCTCTAAGACCATTTAAATATAGTCATTTTATTTGGCATTTATTTGTAATGGGTGGAACAGTTTTACAGTTTTTTGCGGTATATTCTTATTTATTAACATAAATGTGAAGTTTTATTCATATTCAACTTGAATTAAATTATTATTTAATATATTATATATAGTGTAGAAGAGGAGATGTTTTATTATGAAAATTATTGCAGTAAATGCCGGTAGTTCTTCACTGAAATTCCAATTATTTGAAATGCCTAGTGAAGAAGTAATTACACAAGGCTTAGTAGAAAGAATTGGTGAAGAAAATGCGGTTTTTAATATCCGAGTTAATGGCGAAAAAATTAGTACAACCGCTCCAATAAAAGATCATAAAATCGCTGTAGGGATGCTTTTAGATGCACTAACAGAACATAAAATTATTGATACATTAGATGAAATTAAAGGTGTTGGACACCGCGTAGTCCAAGGGGGAGAAAAGTTTTTACAATCAACTTTAATTAATGATGAGGTTGTGGCCGAACTGGTAAAGCTAAATCCGTTAGCACCACTTCATAATCCTGCTAATATTACTGGGATAAATTCATTTAGAAAAGCTTTACCTAACGTTAGTCAGGTTGCGGTTTTTGACACAACATTTCATACAACGATGCCTAGAGAAAACTTTATGTATGCGACACCTTACGAGTGGTATGAGAAATATGGCGTTCGGAAATACGGATTCCATGGTGTTTCACACCAATACGTTTCTGAAAGAGCAATCGAATTATTAGGAAAAAAAGAAACTAAGATTATTGTTTTGCATCTTGGTAATGGCGCTTCTATTACCGCAGTCGTTAACGGTAAATCAGTTGATACCACAATGGGTTTAACTCCGCTTGAAGGAATTCCAATGGGGACTCGTTCTGGCAATATTGATCCGGCAATTTTAGGGTTAATTAAAGCAGAAGAAGGAAAAGATTTAACTGAATTATTAAATATTTTAAACAAACAATCGGGTTATCTAGGCGTTTCAGGAAAATTTATTGATAACCGTGATTTAGTTGAAGAAGCCGATAAAGGTTGTGATCGTTGTCGGTTAGCTCTAGATATTCAAGTAAAAAGGATTGTTGACTATATCGGTAGCTATTATGTCTTAATGGGCGGACTTGATGCAATGGTATTTACCGCTGGTATTGGCGAGAATTCCTGGGAAATGCGCGAAATGATTACTAACAAACTTGAAGTTTTAGGTGTTAAAGTTAGCGAAAAATTGAATAAAACTCGCGGTCAAGTTGAAATTAACACTCCAGATTCAAAAGTTAAAGTATACGCAATTAAAACTGATGAAGAAGTTATGATTGCTCGTGAAGTTATTAGAATTACTAAATTAATATAAAAAGAAAAAGCCTCAGTGAGGCTTTTTTTATGATACAAAATTATTTAATATCTTTATTGCTAAATAAATAAATTCCTAATAAGTTAAATCCTATAATATATAATAAACTAGAAAAAGCAGTAAACAAGACTCCTTTTAAATCAAGTTGGAAAGACATTAGCCAGGCGGCATTCGTAGTTGGAAAGATTTTAAGTGCGGTTTCAAGCCAACTTGGAAAGGTTGAAACTAATGAAAAGCCTAAAACTAAACCAATAATAAATGAACCACCGAACAAAACCGCTAGTAATACCCCAATAGTTGCCCCAGTTGTTTGGAAAAACATGGCAATGAAGACAGCTAATGTAATATAGACACTAATTATTAATAGTCCTAAACCAGTAGAAGCCAATAGTTTTAATAATTCATGGCCTGTTATTACACTACCATATCCGAAAGTAACGGTAATTAGAAGTAAGTTTAAAAGCCCTGATATTAAAACAATTGATAAACCATATGTTAGACTAACAACTAGGTGTGATAAGTAAATATTTTTGCGTGAATGGCCATTAAGTATTTTTTGGCGTATTGTTTTGTGACTGAAATCTTTTGCCACAATTATTCCAATTACAATCAATACTAATAATCCGGCATTACTACCTCCTTGAAAAGAAGATAAATAGACAGAACGAGGATTTAAGAATTGACTAGCTAAATCAGGAGAAATCGCATCTAAACCAAATGACATTAGATAAGTTAATATCGACAAGCCCATAATAATGAGTAAACCAATCCATGATGATTTGTCTTTTTTTAGACGGTATAAATCGGACTTCAATAAATTAATCATATTGTTCACCTACTAAATCTAAATAATACTGTTCAATATTATCACTTTCTTGCTTAATTGATAATACTGAAATATTTGATTTAGATAATTTTAAAATTACGTCACTAATTAAAATATTGCCATAAATACGAAGTGAACCATTTACCATCTCAACATTATAGCCATCATGTTCAAGGGTTTCCTTTGCTTGTACTATTTCATCTTTGTTAATTTTTAATTCGCTAAAACTAATTACTTTTTCTTCTAATTGTTCTTTAGTTATTTCTTGAATCAAACGACCTTGATGAATAAAGCCATATCTAGTAGCAATTTTAGACAATTCCGCTAACATGTGAGAACTAATTAAAAATGTAATTCCTTGTTCATTTAATGAACGAATTAAGTTCCTAATCAAAACAACCCCTTCTGGATCAAGACCATTCATGGGTTCATCTAGTAATATGAATTTAGGATTACTTAATAAACTCATAGCAATACCAAGTCTTTGTTTCATTCCTAAACTAAAGTCTTTGGCTTTTTTATTGGAATTGATTAAGTATTCTAATTTTACTAATTGTAATAATTCTTGATGCCGATTTAGATCGATATGTCCGATAATTTTCGCTTGTGTCATTAAATTATCCATCGCTGTCATATTTAAGTATAATGACGGTGTTTCAACAACGGCGCCAAGAGGCAAATTATTACCCTCAAATAATTCGAAATCACCACCGCTTGGCTTAATTAAGCGAGAAATCAAACGGATGAAAGTAGTTTTACCAGCACCGTTTTCACCAACAAAACCATAAATATCACCTGTCTTTATTGTCATTGACACATTATCAACAGCTATTTTATCACCATATATTTTCGTAAGCGATTTTGTTTGTAATACAATCATAGTTTCACCTCTTATTAATTATAACACTATTTCATCTTTATGTGTTGATAATAATTAAAGCCTGTTAGGTCATAAAAAAAACTTCTACTTTTATCAATAAAAGAAGAAGTTTTTCCTACATAGCATCAGCGTATTTATGAGCTACAGATGAGGCAGCTGCTGCTGCAATAGCCCCAACAATATCATCTAAGAATGTGTTAACGCGCCCATCTTTTTTTCCTTCGTTATCTAAATGACCAATAATTCCTGGTTTTAGTTTATCAACATATCCGAAATTTGTCATCCCAATGGAGCCATAAACATTAACAACCGATAGTGCTAAAATTTCATCGACGCCAAATAATCCAAGGTCTTTTTCAACGATTGATTGTAGTGGTTCAGATAACATTTTTTTCTCAGCTAAGACATCTAAATCAATCGCTACAAATATCGCGTGTTGTACTTCGCGCTTTAAAATAACTTTACCAATATGGTCTAGACAAATTTCAAGAGTTATATCTTCGATATATGGTTTTTGTAGTTCATAAGTTATCATAGCGATATCTTTTAGTGTAACGCCACGTTCATATAACATCTTAATTGCGATATCAACTTTTTGGGGATCATCCATTCTTCCTAAAACGTATTCTTTTTCTTTCATTTTCTCACCTCCTTTTAAGTAATACATATTATATCATACTTTCCTTTATTAACAAATATTATAAAAACAGGCCCGTTATAGGCCTGTAAGAAGTTTATTGTTTATTATGTAAACCGTGTGTCTCATGCAAGTCAAGTACAAAAATAATTCCTTTGTTTGGCTCCGAAATATTCATTTCTTCACTAATTGCCTGAACAATTTTGTTTTTAATACTTGCATCAATAATCATTAATACAATTTCTTTTTCTGGTTCTATTTCAATATTGAAAAGTTTTGGTACATTTTCAATTCCAGAGCCGCGACCCCATAAAATAGTACCCCCTGGTGCTCCTGCTTTGGTAGCACAATCGACGACTTTACCTGAAAGTCCGCGATCGACGATTGTAAAGATAATTTGTTGACCCATTTTTTCCTCCTTTTGACTTTGGATATTGACACCTTCCACACCGAAGGCGTCATTCAATGGAACTGAAAAGATAATTCCATTGTTTGGACGATTAATTTTGTATTTCTTGACAATTTTTTCAATTGCCAGACTGCCAATTCCTTCTTCAGCTAGCATAACAATAAATTCTTTTTCATTATCATAAAAACCTAGCATATTTAGAAAACCATCTTTAACTGTTCCTTTGGCTTGCAATAGAGTTGAGTTATTAATTCCATATTCGAAGGCCGTATGAATAACTTTTGAACCCTTACCACGTGGAACAATCATCATATAAGCTAAATACTTAGTCATGTGCTTTCTCCTTTTTCGACTTTATTTTATATATAACACCTAAAATTTGGATTGAAACAATTGGAACGACCGATACCATTCCAAGAGTACCAAAGAAGTTTTCTAATGTAGTTTCCGGGCCACCATAATGGATTGCAACACCTTGGATAAAAGCTAAGATAAAGGTTGCTGCCATTGGTCCTGAAGCAGTAGTTCCTGAGTCAAAACTAAGACCTACAAATAAATTGGGAGTAAAAAAGGTTAGAATCAAAGCAATTAAATAAAGTGGAATAATAATCATTGGTAGTGTTAACCAAGGTAAAGCGGTTCTAAGGACCATTAACACCAATGATAGTCCAACTCCAATTGATAAAGCAATCAAGACTGGCGTTTTTTTAAGTGAACCACTAGTCACATGATATATTTGATCAGTTAGAACATGAACCGATGATTCAGCTAAAATAACAAAAGCACCGATCGCAAAAGCTGCTAATGCAATAGGCAATAAACCCAATTTTGCCACGCTTTGTCCAAGTTCTCTAGCAATTCCAATATAACCAACGTTAGCGCTTAATAAGAATAGTAGAAGACCGATAAAAACATATAAAAACCCTTTGAGTTTGGAAAAAACTTCTTTTTTACTTTCTTTAAATAAAGCAAACTGCAAGACTAAATAGAAAATAACAAATGGTCCTAATGCTAAAGCGGCTTGCCACAAGTAGGTTGGTAGTTCAGTAATAAACGGTTTAAATACGCCTACTAAATTGGATGGTTCTATTACAACAGGTGGCAAATCGGTAGGTTTAATAACAAAACTTCTTATTAATAAGTAAACAGATGTACCAATGACTGTTCCGGCACCTGTTAAACCGACCATACCAAATGAATCTTCTTCCTTTGCCTTTTTATCAGATCTTGTAATACCAATACCTAATGCAAGAATAAATGGAACTGCAACCGCACCAGTTACGGCAGCACTTGAATCATATGCTAAGGCAAAGAAGTTTTTATTTAAGATTTCTAATGCGATTGTAATAGCAAATATAATACCATAAAGAATCCATAAGATGGGTCTTAATTTCCATTTAAAGATAGCTCGCATAAATGATAGTATCATCATTACCCCAACGCCAAATCCAACTGACATTAAGATGATGAATAGGTTTAATGCTCCACCACTAAACGTTTGCACTTGATCAGCAAATATTAGCAAATCAGGTTCCGCAACAGCTACAAAAAAACCTAATAAACCAGCAACTGTCAAAATAATTCCAATGTTTCTAGTTTTAATTAAGGCGTTTCCGCCATCACTACCAACTTTATTAATGGATAAGTCTAATCCGAAAAGTAAAATTGTTAAGCCAAAAATTAAAATTACACTACCTACTAAAAACCGAAACAAATCAACGGAAGGAACCGGATTGCCATTCGGTGCCCAGGATAGTATTGCTTGTAAGATAAGAACAATTGCTATCACTGGAATAATGCTAATAATAATTTCTTTGAATTTGTCTAGTAATATTTTCATGAAAAACCTCCATTCTTTTAATATTATAGCATATAAATATATTTTAATTATAAGAAAAAGACAGCCTGCCTAAGCAATCTGTCTTTAAATGAATTTAAATAAATTTTATATAGCAACGACGACG
The DNA here is from genome assembly GCA_964600625.1 of uncultured Acholeplasmataceae bacterium. Taxonomy (GTDB): domain Bacteria; phylum Bacillota_I; class Bacilli_A; order Acholeplasmatales; family Acholeplasmataceae; genus DUQW01. The sequence continues at coordinate 11,432 of CAZRJV010000007.1, read as the reverse complement.
TCGATACATTCGATGTGGAAATCTACCCCATAAATTAATTACTTCAAGGTTATTTTCTAGTTCTGGACCGGTTAATGCGTATTTGACTTTATTTTTGCTTACAACCTTTAAAGCGTCTGCAAAGAAAATAGCGGGTATACCTTTTTTCTGATCTTCAGGATTAATAGCAACAAAATACATATCTAAGGTATCATGCTTTCCATGAATAGTTTTTAAATAGCTAAAGGCGTTAAATAGATTTAGTTTACCACGATATTTTTTAGTTACTTCAGACATAGAAGGCATCATTAAAGCAAATCCAACGACATCATCATCTTTATTTAAAACAAACCAAACATATTCTAACCTAACAATAGGCAAGACTTGTGAAATATAGAATTTCATCACATCATCTGGAATGGGTTGAAAGCCATATAAATTGGCAAAAGCTTCATTATATACCTTAAACATCTTTCTGCCCCATTTTGGAAGAGAAAAACGGGAAGGCTTTAACAAACGATATTCGTTTCTTTTAGCGATATTGTCAGCTATTTTTTTTACTTTTGTAATTGTCTCTTCATTGATTTCATCAATTTTTATCTCATATTCTACCCAGTCGACGTCTTTTAAATAACCAAGCGCTTCAATATGAGTTTGATAATATGGATAATGATAAAGAGTAATAAACATATCAGGCTCATCAAAACCTTCAATTAATAGACCTTGTTTATCAAGATCGGTAAAACCGATTGGTCCAATTACTTCATTCATTCCTTTTTCTAATGCCCAAGCTTCAATTTTTCCAATTAATGCTTTTGCAACTTCAAAATCATCAATAAAATCAATTCGATTAAAACGCACTTGTTTTACATTTTTATCGCGATTAAAATTGTGATTTAAAATACCAGCAATACGACCAACTATTTCATTGGAATCATTGTAAGCTAAATACATAACCAAATCACAATATTTCAATGCGGGATTTTTACCTTCTTTTAGATGGCTATACTCATCAGAATAAAAAGAAGGCACGTAATGTTGGTTATCTTTATATAGCTGATTTGGAAATTCAATAAATTGAACTAATTCCTTTTTAGTCTTTACTTCTTTAATTGTAATCATAAACGACCTCTTAAATCTCTTTCTAAGTCAATTTTAGCCGATTTAATGTAAAAAGGCAATAATTAGTAATTTAAAAAGGCTAATAACTGAAATTTAGATGACTTAATGGTATAATGTGTAATGAATAAAAGTGAAATACTATTGGAGGAAATAAAGAATGAAAGTAGAAAGAATTAGTAATAATACTGCAAAATATACGTTTGTAGTAACACCCGATGAGTTTGAACATGGATTAGAACACGCTTATGATCATATTAAGCCAGATGTTGAAATTGATGGGTTTAGAAAGGGACATGTTTCCCAAAAACAATACGAAAAAAAATTTGGTGTTGAATCATTATATGAAGAAGCACTTAATCATGTGTTTGGACATAAGTTCCAAGAAGCAATAGCAGATCAAACATTTCAAATTGTTGGCGATCCAGATATCGACTTAGATTTAAGTAAAGTTAACCGTGGCGAAGATTTTGAGTTTTCATTTATTGCACCAATTAAACCAGATGTTGTTTTAGGTCAATATAAAGGTGTTGAAATTGAAACTAATGAAGTTGTTGTTGAAGACGAAGAAGTTGATTTAGCAATTGAAGCCGAATTAAAAAAAGCTGAAGTATTAAAAGAAAAAGTAGACGGCGTACTAGCCGAAGGAGATACCGCAATTTTTGATTTCAAGGGTTTAAAAGACGGAGTTGCTTTTGAAGGTGGAACTGCTGAAAATTATCAATTAGTAATAGGTTCTGGTCAATTTATTCCTGGATTTGAAGAACAAATGTTAGGAATGAAAGTCGAAGAAGAAAAAAAGATTGATATCACATTCCCAGAAGATTATCACGCAGAAGAATTAGCGGGCGTATCTGTTGTTTTTGAAATCAAACTTTGGGAAATTAAATTTCCAGAACGCCCTGAATTAGATGATCAATTTGTTAGAAGTCTTGACAAAGGCGTTAACACAGTTTCTGAATACCGCAAACTACAGAAAAAAGAGCTGCTTGAAGCAAAAGAAAGTGAAGAAAAGGCTCGTATTATCGATGCTGTTATATTAAAAGTAAGCGAAGATGCTGAAGTTGACATTCCAGCAGCTATGATAAAATACGAATCAGATCAATACAAGCAAAATCTAGAAGCACAAGCTAAGCAATATGGTTTAGATTTAGAAACATATATCTCGTTTTCTGGTCAAACTATGGAGCAATTTGATGAACAAGTTGACAAACAGTCAGAGTTAAGAATTCGTCATATGCTTGTTATCGAAACAATTATGCACAAAGAATCAATTGGAGCTACTGAAGAAGAAATTAGTAATAAATATCAAGAAATTGCCACGCAATATAATATGCCAGTGGCTGAAATTAAAAAACATATCGATGAAAAATCTGTTAAGTTAGAAGTTGGGTTTGGAAAAACACTTGATTTCTTATACGATAACGCTAAAATTATAAAATAATTGGAGGTGTCATAAATGCCAGATAAGAAAATATTACCGGCATTAGCTACCAGAGGTATCGTTCCTCTACCACATAATGATTTTAGAATTGAAATTGGGCGCCCATTTTCATTAAAAGCTTTAAATGAAGCAGAAAATAATTTTGATAATTATATTATCTTACTAATTCAAAAAAATCCATTAATCGATGTTCCTACACCAGAAGACATCGAACAATATGGTGTTTTAGCTAAGAAATCTATGATGATTAAATTGCCACAAGATTCTTATAAAGTCAAATTTAATATTATCAAAAGGGTCAAAGTTTTAGAATATACTAAAACAGATGATCTTTTTATGGTCCACTATGAAGAACTAGAAGAAGGATTAACCGGGGATTTACAAGAAACATTAACAACCCTGCAATTAATTACCCAAGAAATTGGAAAAAATCCAACACAATTGTTAGATAGTCAAATGGTATTAGAACGAATTGAAGGAGAATCGACTCCTGATAAAATCGCTGATATTATTGCTTTTTCATTAAAAATTAATGAATCAGAAAAATACAAATATATTCAAGAAATTGATGTTTTAAAACGTTTAAAATACATTTTAATGGATATTAATCAACAAAAAATGATTGTTGAATTAGAAGAAAAAATTAATTCTGAAGTCAAAAAGGCAATTGATGAAAACCAAAAAGAATATTACTTACGTGAAAGAATGAAAGCTATTCAAAATGAATTAGGCGACCGTGCTAAGCGTGAGGAAGACATGGAACGCTTACGCCGTCAAATTAATGAGGCAAGAATGCCAAAAAACATTGAAGAACACGCCTTAGGTGAATTATCAAGATTACAATCTACTTCTAGTTTTATGGCTGAAGCTAATGTTATTCAAAACTATTTAGAATTTTTAGTAAAATTACCTTGGTATCAAACATCAGAAGATCGTGATGACTTATTAGAAGTTAAAAAGATTTTAGATGCCAACCACTACGGATTAGAACAAGTTAAAGACCGAATTATTGAATATTTATCAGTAAAAATTAAAACAAAGAAAAATCCACAAACGATTTTGTGTTTAGTTGGTCCTCCTGGAGTTGGTAAAACATCACTTGGAGTATCGATTGCTGAAGCATTAGGTCGTAAGTTTGTTAAACATTCTTTAGGTGGTGTTAAAGACGAATCAGAAATTAGAGGCCATCGTCGTACATATGTTGGAGCATTACCAGGTCGAATTTTAAAATCAATGGAACAAGCTCAAACACTTAATCCTGTCTTTTTATTAGATGAAATAGATAAACTATCTTCTGATTATAAAGGTGATCCAGCGAGTGCGATGTTGGAAGTATTAGACCCAGAACAAAACTCAAAATTTAGTGATCACTATCTAGAAGTACCTTACGATTTATCACAAGTTTTGTTCATTACGACAGCTAATTATTTGGAAAACATTCCAGCTCCATTACGTGATCGAATGGAGATTGTTCAACTTTCAAGTTATACTGAAATAGAAAAACAACAAATAGCTAAAAATCATTTAGTTAAAGAGCAATTAGAAGCACATGGTATTACTACAAGTGAGTTTTCAATTACCGATGATGCCCTTATGCATATTATCCAATTTTATACTAGAGAAGCTGGAGTTAGAGAATTAAATCGTTATATCGGTTCTCTAATTAGAAAAGCAATTAAAAAAATCTTAATTGAAAAAGTCGAAAAAGTTGAAATCACTACTGATAACTTAACCGATTATCTAGGTAAGCATAAATTTGTTCACAACTTAGCTGACAAAAAAAATCAAGTCGGAGTTGTTACTGGTTTAGCCTACACTACTTATGGTGGTGATACCCTACCAGTTGAAGTTACTTATTACAAAGGTAAAGGTAATTTAGTGCTAACTGGTAAACTTGGCGATGTTATGAAAGAAAGTGCACAAACTGCTCTTTCATATATAAAATCAAAATCTAAAGAATACGAGATTAACCCTAATTTATTTATCGAAAATGATTTCCATATTCACGTCCCTGAAGGAGCAATTCCTAAAGATGGACCGTCAGCTGGTATTACGATTGCTACCGCAATCTATTCGGCAGTTACAAATAAAAAAGTTAGAAGTGACGTTGGAATGACTGGCGAAATAACTTTAAGGGGCTTAGTACTACCAATTGGTGGCTTAAAAGAAAAGTCAATTGCTGCTGACCGCAGTGGATTAACAACAATTTTAATTCCTAAAGAAAATGAATCTGATATTGATGATATTCCAGTCGAAGTAAAAGACAAAATCGAAATCATTTTAGTTTCAGAAATCGATGAAGTTTTCGCAAAAAGTTTTACATAAAATATTATGGATGCCAAGTTTTTTACTAGTGTTTTTAATATTAGTCAACTAGCACCCAAGACCTTACCTGAAATATTATTAGTCGGACGTTCTAATGTTGGTAAATCTAGTTTTATTAATGCGTTATTAGAAAGAAAAAATATTGCTAGAACATCACAAACACCTGGTAAAACTATTTCATTAAACTATTTTATTGTTGATGATGAGTTTTATTTGGTTGACGCTCCTGGTTATGGATATGCTAGACGAAGTAAACAAATGCAAAATGAGTTTTTAGTTCTTATGAATGACTACTTATCATTAAAAGACCGGATTACAATCGTGTTTTTATTAATTGATTTTAAGGTAGGTCCGACACAAGATGATTTAGTTATGTTAGATTTTTTATTGGAAAGTCAAATTCCATTCAAAATCATTTTAACTAAAGCCGATAAGGTAAAGATGAGTGATCGGGTAAAAACACTACGAAATATCGAATCAAAAATATATCAATTACCATATATTATTACCTCAGCGAACACTAAAGTTGGTGTTGATAAAATTAGAAAATTAATTAAAGATTTAGTTAGGAGAAATGTAGATGAAAAATAAGGTATTAATCGTCACTGATTCAACCTCGGATATCCCGCAGGATCTCATTGAAGCAAAACAAATTAAAGTTATTCCTCTATTAATTCAATTAGGAGACCGTACACTAAAAGATGGAGTTGAAATTACTAACGAAGAGTTATATGCTTGGGTTAAGCAAAATAATGCTCTTCCATCGACAGCAGCGATTTCCCCGTATACATTTCATGAAGAACTTAAACCATACATAGAAGATGGATATGATATCTTTTACAGCGGAATAGGAACGAAGCTATCAAGCACAGGTGCGAGCTTTAAACTAGCCGCTCAAGAGTTTCCTGAAAATCGATTATTCTTTTTAGATTCAGGTAATTTATCTTCTGGGATAGGTATTATTGTTTTAAAAGCGGCTGATTTAAGAGACCAAGGTTTCTCAGCTGCTGAAATTCATGAAAAACTATCTGATTTGCCATCACGTGTTCATTCACAATTTGTTTTGCGAACCCTTGATTATATGAGAAAAGGCGGACGAGCAAGTGGTTTTCAAGCTATTTTAGGAGCGGCTTTACAAATTAAACCAGTATTACGAGTTAGAAACGGCGAATTATTTTTATACAAAAAAGCCATTGGTAAAATTTCAAAAGGAATGGACATTCAAATAAACGACTTTATGGAAGAGTATAAACGTGGTAATATTGTTTCAGATTATTTATTTATAACTCATACTGAAAACTCAAAAATGGCTGAATACACGAAGCAAAAATTAAAAGAAAATAATATTGAAATAAAACATATTATTGAAGGTTTTGCAGGATGCGTTATTTCCAGTCATTGTGGACCTGGAACTATTGGAATTTTATATGAGGTAAAAGAAAATTTATCGTAATTATAATTGACAATAATTACAATACTATGATATTATTATAATCAATAAAGACTAAGAAGAGGAAGAGTAGTAAGTTATTTATTGCCTAGAGAAGAGTTGGTTGGTGCAAAACTCATAAATAGATCCTTATGAAGGTAGCCTTGGAGTTGAAATAGTGAAATAGTAGTAACTATTTACGGATAATCTACGTTAAAGATTTTAAGGGCTAGAGTAATCTAGAACTAAGGTGGTACCGCGCTTATAAGCGTCCTTAGAATTTACTAAGGACGCTATTTTTATATTTTGGGGAGTTGATATTATGAAAGAGTTTGAATCCGATAGAATTAAGTTGGTGGCACCATCTCTTAATTATTTGGAAGTGTTTTATTTATATGCAAGTAAACCAAATATTGGACCAATGGCCGGTTGGATGCCCCATCAAAACTTATTGGAAAGTAAACACATCTTAGAAGAAATGGCTAAGTCTAGGCACACATGGTTTATTATTTGGAAAGAAAATAATGAGTTTGTTGGAACGATTGATTTACGCCCATTAGCTTCTATACTAACTTTTAAGATTACTAACTATGAAATCGGTTATTCCCTAAATGATACTTATTGGGGATTAGGAATTGCCGTTGAAGCTAGCAACTTAATCATTGATTATGCTTTTAATGAGTTAAAAGCAAAAGAAATTGAAGTTTCTCACACCGAACAAAATCTTCAATCTAAAAGGGTTATAGAAAAATTGGGATTTGTTTTTAGAAAAGCTGAATACCGTGAAGAGTATCGCACTTATACCCACCGGATGTGGTTTTATTCAATGACAAAATATGATTATGAACGGAGAAAAAAACATGAAAAAATTACAACCAAAATATGACTTTAAAAAAGTTGAGCAAAATAGATATCAAACCTGGGTTAAAAAGGGCTATTTTAAATCTGGTCAAGATTTAAGTAAAAAACCATTTACCATTGTAATTCCACCTCCCAATGTAACTGGAATTCTTCACTTAGGGCATGCGTGGGATAATACTTTACAAGATATTATTATACGCCGTAAACGGATGCAAGGCTATGATGCACTTTATTTACCAGGAATGGATCATGCTGGAATTGCCACGCAAGCTAGAATTGATGAAAAGATAAAAAACCAAGGTAAATCACGCTATGACATGACTCGTGAGGAATTTTTAAAGATTGCTTGGGATTGGACATATCAATATCAAGCAGAAATTAGAAAACAATGGGAGGCACTTGGTATTAGTGTTGATTATGAAAAAGAACGATTTACTCTTGATGAAGGCTTAAATAAAGCCGTAAACAACGTTTTTATAAGTTTGTATAATGAAGGTTTAATCTATCGTGATTACAAAATTATAAACTGGGATCCTGAAGCTAAAACGGCATTGTCAAATATTGAAGTCGATTATGTTGATCAATTATCAAAGTTGTACTATTTTAAATACCCATTAGTAGACGGTAGTGGGTTTATTGAAGTAGCTACAACTAGACCAGAAACTATGTTTGGTGATCAAGCAGTTATGGTTCATCCTGATGATAAAAGATATACTAAATATCACAATAAAGAAGTTTATATTCCCGGTACCGATAATAAAATACCTATTATTTTAGATGATTATGTTGATATTGAATTTGGAACCGGAGCGGTAAAAGTTACACCTGCCCATGATCCAAATGATTTTGAAGTTGCAAACCGTCACCATTTAGATAAAATTCTTTGTATGAATGAAGATGCAACTATGAATGAATTAGCGGGCAAATATGTTGGTTTAGACCGTTTTGAATGTCGTAAAAAATTATTAGTTGACTTAGACAAAGAAGGTTTATTATCTAAAATCGAAGACCATCAAAATTCAGTTGGTTACAGTGAAAGAACAAAAGTAATGGTGGAACCAAGATTATCACTTCAATGGTTTTTAAAAATGGATGACATCGCTAAAGATGCTCTTAAAACCAAAACCAAATTTCACCCTGAAAGATTTTATAAAACCTATGCTAATTGGCTAAACAATATTGAAGATTGGTGTGTTTCGCGTCAACTATGGTGGGGACATCGTATTCCCGCTTGGTATTTAGGTGATGAGGTAAAGGTACAAATAACATCACCTGGTCCAAACTGGGTTCAAGATGAAGATGTTTTAGATACTTGGTTTTCTAGTGCTTTATGGCCTTTTTCAACTCTTGGCTGGCCGGATAAAACTAATGATTTATCTAGATATTATCCTGGTGATGTGTTAGTGACTGGCTATGATATTATTTTCTTTTGGGTTGCAAGAATGATTTTCCAAGGACGACACTTTACTAAACAAGATCCTTTCAAAAATGTATTATTGCACGGTTTAATAAGAGATTCCAAAGGACGCAAAATGTCTAAGTCACTTAATAATGGCGTTGATCCGATTGAAGTTATCGATAGTTATGGTGTTGATGCTTTAAGATATTTTTTAACTACTAATTCAGCTCCAGGTGCAGATTTAAGATATGAAGTTGAAAAGGTTGAATCTAGTTGGAATTTTATTAATAAATTATGGAATATTTCAAGATTTATTACGATGAATATAGATGGTATTATTGAAACTGATAATTTCGAACTAATAACATTAGCCGATAAATGGATTTTATCAAGACTTCATGAAGTTATTACATTAAGCGATGCTAATTATGAAAAGTATGAATTTGGCGAAGCTTCAAGAGAATTATATAACTATATTTGGGATGATTTTGCCGCGTGGTATTTAGAAATTGCTAAAGTTCAATTAGAAAATGATAGTTTAAAAGAAAACACTCAAAAAATTTTGGTTCATGTATTAAAACAAATTTTAAAATTAATGCATCCTTTTATTCCATTCGTAACTGAAGAACTATATCTACATATCTCCAATGAGGAATCAATTATGATTTCTGATTGGCCACAAGCTGATTTGGTTTCACATGATGATATCTCGGATTTTGAAATGTTTGAAAAAATTGTAACAAGAGTTAGAAATCTTAGAAGTGAATATAATGTTGCACCATCAAAAGCAATTGGAATCCACTTAATTTCATCTGATGATAAAGTATTAGATTTATTAAATCAAATGAGACCAGTCTTAATAAAGTTTTTGAATTCATCGACTTTAACAATAGAAAAAAATTTAACAACTGATCAAGAAACATTATTAATTACTAGTGATAAAGCACTTATCTATATTCTAAAAGCTGATATTATTGATGAAAAAGCAGAAAAAGAAGCTTTAAACAAGCAAAAAAATGAATTAGAAAAAGAGTTAGAACGTTCTAAAAATATGTTATCAAATGACAATTTCATTAATAAAGCTAAACCTGAAAAAGTAGAAGCTGAAAAGAAAAAATATGCCCAATATCTAAAACAATATGAAGCCCTTCTTTTACAAATTAGCAAGTATGAATAAACTTAATGAGTCAATTAAAATTTTAGAATCCTCAGTTAGCTCCAATCCATTAAACAACATGAAAAGGGTTAAAAAAGCCATTAAAGTCTTTAACTTATCATTTTCTGATATTAAAACCATCCATGTAGCTGGTACCAATGGTAAAGGTTCAGTTTGTAAATACTTAACTGAAATTCTAACTGACGCAGGATTAAAAGTAGGTACTTTTGTCTCACCATATTTAAAAGTATTTAATGAAAGAATTCTTTTAAATAATCAAAATATAAACGATGATGATTTGTTATTGTATCTTCATCAAATATTAGAATACAATGATAATTTAGAAGAAAAAATGTCATTTTTTGAAATGATTACTGTGATGGCTTTTAAATATTTTTTCGATCAAGCAGTCGATGTTATGATTATTGAAGTGGGTATAGGTGGACAATATGATGTTACTAATACGCTACAATATGATTTATCACTTTTAACAAATGTTGGCACTGATCACTTAGATAAGTTAGGACCAACGATAGATGATGTTTTAACTAATAAGATAGGAATTTTAAAACCTGGAGGCATTTTACTTACTACTCTTCAAGAAGAGTTTCATGATAAAGCAACCTTGTATGCAAAAAATGTAGATGCAACTATTAAATTTGTTCCTAATGCTAACAAGATATCAAGTAAACCTTTAATTTTTAGTTTATTTGATCAAGACTTTCAACTCAAAATGCAAGGTGATTTTCAAATTAAAAATGCTTCTTTATCCATTGCTGCAGTCAATTATTTATTTCCATTAATTTCATTTGACCAAATAAAACAATCAATTGCTAAGACAATTTGGCATGGACGTTTTGAAATCATTTCAAATGATCCCGCCATTATTATTGATGGTGCTCACAATAAAGAAGCGGCTTTAGCATTGTCAAAGGCAATGATTGAATTATACAAAAATGAAAATATTGTCGTAATTATGAGTATTTTAAAAGGTAAAGATTACCAATCTTTCATTAATTTAATGACTACTTTTGCTAAACATATTATTTTGGTTGATTTTCCTGATCCACGTTTAGCTGATTTAGCACAAATTTCTAAACAGTTTAAAATCGTTAAACATGTTAAAAATATTGATAAAGTTTTTGATTTAATTAAACGAGAAAGAAATGTTTACTTAATAACTGGATCGATTCATTTTATCGGATATTTCAATAATTTATATAATAAATAAAGTAATTAAGCTATTTGCATACTATTATTAAACAGGTGATGCTAATGGCTTATTTTATTAAAGAAATGCCAACTGAAGAAAGACCAAGAGAAAGATTAATTAAACTAGGGCCCAAATCATTAACGACTAGTGAATTATTAGCCATTATTCTTGAAACAGGAACGAAAGAAGAATCAGTTATAGATTTAAGTAAACGAGTTCTTTACGAATTAAGTTCTAATCAAAAATTGACAAAACTGAATTATCATGAACTTACTAAAGTAAAAGGAATAAAAATGGCTAAAGCTTGTAAAATATTGGCGGCTATTGAGTTGGGAACGAGGTTAAATAATGATAAGATACAACATAATATGGCGATTAAGTCAGATTATGATATTTACAATTTAGTTTATGATGAGATTAAAAACTTAGATCAAGAAACACTTTTTGTTATCTATTTAAATGCTCAACATCAATTAATTTCGGTGGAAAATATTTTTGTAGGAACTT
>CAZRJV010000006.1:10354-31472 GCA_964600625.1 uncultured Acholeplasmataceae bacterium | reverse complement strand
ACTGTTTTACAAATTAACCGCTTGGAAAAAGCCGGATGCGAATTAATCAGAGTCGCGGTTTTAGATATGGAAGATGCTAAGTCTATTGGTAAAATTAAAGAACAAATTAATATTCCGCTCGTAGCTGATATTCATTTTGACTATAAATTAGCTCTAGAGGTTATTAAACAAGGGGTTGATAAAGTAAGAATTAATCCCGGTAACCTTAATAATCCAGATCATGTAAAAGCAATCGTTGAAGCTTGTAAATTAGCTGAAATTCCGATAAGAATTGGTATTAACAGCGGTTCAATTCCAAACCGCGTTGAACCGACCGCTGAAAACTTAGTTGCAGCGGCGGTAAGTGAAATTGAGTTGTTAGAACAATTCGGATTTACTAATATATTAGTTTCATTAAAATCAACCAATGTTATTACTACTATCAAAGCATATGAACTTGCCAGCAAAACTTTTAACTACCCACTTCACCTTGGTGTCACCGAAGCTGGTACGTTAATTGGTGGTAGTGTGAAATCAAGTATGGCGATGGGAATTTTATTAAGTCAAGGTATCGGTGACACTTTACGTGTTTCACTAACTGAAGATCCAGTTTTAGAAATTCGAGTCGCCAAAGAAATCTTAAATAATCTTGAAATTAGAAATGATCATCCGAATCTAATTGCTTGTCCAACATGCGGACGTTTAGAATACGATATGAAACCAATTACTGATGAAGTTGAAAAATTCTTACTAGAAATTAATAAACCCATCACTGTAGCAGTCATGGGTTGTGTTGTTAATGGTCCTGGTGAAGCACGTGAAGCTGATTTAGGTATTGCCGGTAATCGCGATATTGTCTTAATTTTTAGTAAAGGAAAAGTTATTAAAAAAGTTAAACCAGAATTGGCTTTAGAAACACTAAAACAATTAATAATTGAGTTTTAAAAAAATAGTCGGCATGGCCGACTATTTTATTTATTATTTTGAATTTCTGTTATTAATAAATCAACTTCAGTTTCTTTGATAATCCGAAAATTATCAAATTCATAAGTGTAGTCTATAAAGACGACTTCATTTTCATTAACCGCTCTTTTCACGCGGTTAATTCCAGGAACGACTAATAACCACTTAAATGGTGGAAACTGGTAATTGTATCGTAAAATGATTGGTTTATCATTTTTATAGCGATCGATTTGCATCTTTGTGTTTGAATTAACTGTTAAGTGTTCATTATGTTTTAAACTTAAAAAAATTAATTGAATTTGCTGGGTTCCTAAAACCAAGTAATAGTCTTTACCTTCTTTTTCAATTGGACCTAATTGTCTTAGTTTAATTAATACGGCTTTTTGACGTTTATTAATTAAACTTTTGTTTAGTAGTACCAACCCAAGTAAAACTAGGATTAATGCCACTAAAATAAAAATTAAAATTTGAATTGATGTCATTTCAATCTAAACTTCTTTTCGTTTTCCATAACAAACAGCTCTTTAGTGTTTGTTAATTCTTTTTTGATTGAATTAAAGATTTGTTCGACTTCATCTAAACTATATTCATAATTTGAAGTATTAGCTAAATTACCTAAGACCCGTATTTGTTCAATAATGCGGTTAGTTCTATTTTCAGCAATTCGTTTGAATTTTTGGCTTTTAGTTTCCATAATTTCACCTTTCACTTTATTTTTATTGTCAAATATATTTATTTGTGCTACAATATTTTTGTTATCAACAACTGCTCCCTTAGCTCAGTTGGTTAGAGCACCAGACTCTTAATCTGGGTGTCCTGGGTTCGAGTCCCAGAGGGAGTACCATTCATGTAAAGACACTAATTAGTTGTCTTTTTTTATTTAAAATAATGTTTCTTGGCACCATTAATTAAAATGATTTTTTCGCCGTCTTTAATTAACGCACCATCATTAGGAATGGTGTAATAAGGGCGTGGGATTATTTGGTTGATTTTCTTTAATGAACGATTTTGGCGACGTTTGCGATCACCATAGTGAACTTCAACGCCAAAATCATTAATAATTTTAAGACCAGGGTATACATTGAATTTTTTGTAGTCCCGATCTGGTGAGAGATGATAAGTTTGAAATTGAATTACCGCTCCAGCACTAACACCAAATAAAACCCCTGTAAAGTTTTCTAGATCACTAGTGATATCAAATTGTTCAATTCTTTCAAAAAACTTATCAGGTAGGCCACCAGTTAAATATATTAAATCAGCTTTTGCAATTTTTTGTTTAGCTATTTTGGAATTATCTAAATAATAATCAAGCCAATCAATATCTTCTTCTTCAATATCATAAGGAATAAATTGAGTAACTAATTTTTGATACCTTTCCCCACCTGGACGGTAAGTATTATAATCACTATTTGGGTAAAATGACCACGGGATGACTAAAACTTTCATCCCTTTTTTAATATATTTTTTGAAATACAAGTAAAGATATGGGTTATCAAGATAACTGCGACTTAACATAATGTTAACCATTTAGTGAACCCCCTTTTTAAATTCTTTTTCAATATCAAAATTAAGTTTGTCTTCTAATGATGATAGACAACCACAATATTTCTGACGATAAAGACCAAGTTCTTTCGCTTCTTGTTGACCTAAGCGAAAGCTAGGTCTAAAATCAAAATAAACAAAAGGTATATTATAGCGTTTACTATATTCATTTGCGATTTTTTTAATTAATTCATGTTGTTGATAAGGACTAACTAAAAGAGAAGTTGTAACTCCTTTATAATTATGGTTTTTAGCATATTGAAATGCTTTTTGAAAACGTACTGTATAACATGTTTGACAACGTTTTGGCACGTCAGTATATTCTAGCCATAATTCTTCTAGGTACTCATCATCAACTATTAAGTCAAACTCACGAATTTCACTTAGTTTTTGAACGTTTTTTAGTCTTTCATCAAATTCAGATTTTGGATGAATATTAGGGTTATAAAAAAAGCCGTCAAATAAAATATTTTCTTGCATAAAGAATTTGGTGGGCCAAACTGCACAGGGACCACAACAAATATGTAGTAATAATTTATTTTCGTTTAAATTCATAATAGCCTCGCTTTGCTTGTCGCTGATATAACTTCTTATACGAATGAAGTCGTGATGTTTTTATTTTAAAAGCTTGTTGTGATCTGATGTCTTCTTCACTTTTAAAACCTGTTTCTTTGAAGTTTTTAATAGCATTTTTTAAAGCATCATCATTGGAACGGTCACGAAAGATGTATCTTTGAAATAAAAATGCACATAAAATAATGATTGGAAATAAGGGCGTAAATGGACCAATCCAAAATAACGCGACCGTTGTTCCAATCGCTACTAAAGTTGCATTGCTAGAAATTGTTCCAATGACAATAAAAACATATGCCCAGCCAACAAAAATCATAAACGACAAAAATAAAGATAAAATTCCTCTTTTAGTTTTCATCGTTTTAATTGTTTCCCAAATTAGAATAAATAATTTAACGAAGAAATTAATTATTCGTTTGATAAAATTCATTATTTCTTCTGTTGAACTAACGGGGTTAGAATACCTTGATCAATTGCTTCTGGATAAGGATATGCTTCTTCTCTAATTCTTTTGAATATGACATAGATTAATCCACGGTCTTTATCAATCCTTGTTACAACTCCAGGTTCTTTTTCATTTAATACTTTAATCTTTTCACCAATTAAATATGTTTCATTATGCCAAGCCATAATTTCACCTCTTTTTCTATTTACTATTATAACGCTTTAACATGCTTCCAAGAAGGTAAATGCGTTGTTCATTGGTTTCGTTTATTAATAAATTAATAATTTTTTGTGAACTATTTTCAACCATTATTTTTATTAGCTCTAACAAATCAGTTTCGTGAAAGGGATGTTTATTATCATGAGTGTTAGTAAGTAATGGTAAAATTGAATTTTGATTTTTGCGAACATTGCGGTAAAAATCTTTTAATAAATAAGGTAATTTAATTCGTCTTAACTTTTGGTAGTTACCAGTTAAAGTTAAGGCAATCTGTAATATTTTTTGAATTTCAAATTGAATTATATAATCAATTAAGTTATTAATTTCTTTATCCGTACTATGCCACTGTAAAGCGGTTTTAAGTAAATCAATACGCCATAATAAACGGTTTTGACTCTTAATTTCTTTAGTATCATAAGCAATCGCGTGACCTGCAATTATATCTAGTTGCTCTAAAACTGGCACCTTGCTTTGATACATTTTGTCTAGTGATTTAATTTCATCAACTAAAGTAGTTTTGTACGGGGCTTGTAAATATAGTATTACTTGTCTTAAAATTTCAGTTGCCTCTTGTTGATAAGCGGCAATTAAATCGAATAGGTCAACTTCTTTAGTTTGAAGTAACTCGGTTCTATTGGTTTTGTTATCTATAAGATAACTTGAATATTTAATTTTAGAAATAGTCATGTTGGTCATATCTAAAATACAAAATCCAAAACGGTTGTTTGAATACATTCTCGATGTTGGATGACCAACGACATCATTTCTAATAAATTTTAATTCATGTAGTTTATCATTTTGGTTAATATTAATTAAATATTTATTATCAGTTAAATCTTTAACAAAATCATATAAGGCATCAACTCCAACAAAAAGAGTTTGCAATAAACCATAAATATTTAATAAAGTCTCATCTTTATTGCTAGGTTCTAATGTTAAATAATGATCTGTAACTAGTTTAACTTGTTCTAAAACTTGAAGAGCGGCTTCAGTATATAAGCTTGATTTAATTTTTAAATTGTTTTTCAAACTATTCTGCATTTTTCCTCATTCCAAAAATTTGATTAAATAATTCTTGTTCGGTTATATCTGGATAAATTTCTCCGGCGGCATATTTAATCCCAAGCCTTTTAACAGCTTGTAACCCGTCTTTAGAGTTGATTTTAGTAGCAATTAAAGCAATATGAAACTCAGATAATAGCTTAGTTAACTCGCGGTAGTAAGTTTGCCACTTAATATCGGAATCATTAAAATCAATATATAAAGCATTAAATGGATAAGTTAGAGCCATTGCTAGTGCTGTCGTGTCTAGGGCAATACCAGTCGTTAATAAGTCATGGATTTTGTGAGCATAATGATGAGTTTTTACATTGGTAAGATCAATTTTTAAGCGAATAAAGGAAAATGGAATTTTGCGTTCCTTTATCGCTCCAATTAAAAATGAATTAAAGGTCGAATCTAAAAATGTCTCTTCACTAATTGGAATAGTGATGTTAATTAAATATTTTGTCTCCACACTTAATTTAACTAAAAAATCTAAAACTGTAATAATATGATATCTTTCTAAATCGATAATCCGGTTGCGCTTTTTAGCAATCGTCGTTAAATATTTAGGAACAACATTTAAATTAGCCAAACTTAGTTGTGATTCGTATTGCCACACTAAGTTTTTAGTCACATCAATAATTTGACTAAACTTTAAAATTAGATTCTTATTTTCTAAGGCTTCATTTAAATGTGATAAAACGGCTTGTTCAAACACTTCTTCATCATAATCACTATTGGAAAAGATATGATAATAGTAATCTTTACGAAGTTTAGATTTTTCTTTAGCAATATCAATAAATTTTAATATTTTATCAACATTAGTATGACTAGTTGTGGTCGGATATCTTAATACACCCATCTTAATTTTAAAATCTTCATAAGGAATAGATAAAACTTGATAGTCTTCGATATAGCTTATATATTCCTTTAAAACGTTTTCGACAGCACGGATATCATTTTGCGGGATTGTTACCATAATTTCATTGAAGTTAGTGCGGTAAACCACACCATCAATGAAAAATTTATCGGTAATATTGACAAACTCCTTAAAATAAAGTGAGATATCATCTGGTCCAAACAAATGACGGTTATCAAGGTTAAGTTCAACTGCAATAAATGTCACCTTAGTTTGGAATAACTCGGTCATTTGTTGTCGTAAATAAGATAAGTTATATAAATTAGTTTCAGGGTCACGAATCGCTTTTAATTCGCTTGTTTCGATTTTAATAATCGTCTCGGTTACATCTTGAAAAGTCGAAATGATCTTAATTTCTTCTTCGTCTAAAATCGAAACCATTCTTTCTTTAATAAATTGATTGTGGTATTGATATTCAATTACTTCACTTTGATTAGGTTTTGAAAACATCTTTCTAATGACTTCACGATAAACTCTAACATCATTTGGTTTTAAATTTTTAATAAAATCATCAATATGCTGAAACGAACTTTGATTAAACATTTGTTGTGCCAAATCGTTATAAGTTGTTTTTGTTTCTGAAAGTGTTCTAAGAGGAACTAAATTCGATTGTATGATATTAGTTAGGAAAAAGTTTTCTTTTCGTAAAACTTTTACTTTTGATTCTCTAGCTATTTTTGAAAATATCAAAGCCGAAAGCAATTTTACAAAATCGTAATAGATTTCCGGATCATTAATTTCTTCGTTAAAATAAACCAATAAAGCTCCCATATCGTCTAATGGAATTCCATAGACATATTTAACATCATGGCTGTACGGTAGTTGGGTAATAATATCAATATTTTGAGCGAAATCTAACGGGTTTGAAAAAAATTCCGTTTGATCAGAAATAATCTTTTTAACTATTGTATGATTAATCGCCTCAGGGATTAATCTTTTATCATATAAACGTTCTTTTTTATAATGATAAAAAAGACCATCATTTAAATAAATTGCGTAATCAGTTGGTTTAATATAGTTATCAATATAGATAAATAGTGTTCTTAAATATTCACGTAAAATAAATTTTTCATTGATATTTTCAGCAAACATGAAAATATCATAGAAATTAGAGATTTGACGCTTCTCTTCGGTTTTTGATAGTTCAACTATTTTCTTTCGCGGTTGAACTTTCGTTATTTCAACATCTTTAATAATGTTACTTTCGATTGTTTTAGCATCTTTTTGTTGTTTAGTTTCTATTTTTTTAAGTAATTTTAGATTATCTAAATAATGTTGTTCTGATTGTCTAATATTTAATTCTTTATATAGATTAGCACAAATTTGATAAAACTCGCGGCGGTCTTCTAAACTAGCATTTTCAAAATATGACTCAAATTCCGAGTCTAGAATCGTCATACGGTGATGGTTTTGTTGAATTTCATAAACTTTCAACAACGCTAATACCGAAGGGATAATCGCCTCAGGAATCGTTTTGTATCGTTCGGCTTTATCAATAACCTCATCGAAATAACCTAATCCAAATAAAATAGTTAGCTCTTCGCGATAATATTTGATATTAGATATATTTGATAGTTCTTCTAATATTACTTGGGCTTCGGCATATTTTTGTTTTTCAAGATAATAGTTTAATAGTTCATGATGATAAGGGATTTTAACTTCATTAGGAGCTGGTTCTTGAATTAGTTTAATAATTAAATCTAAAACTGGTTTATTCATGATTTTAGCTAATCTAATTTGTTCAATCGTTACTTTGTATTCATCTAAAACTGGCACATATTTTCCGTATTCTTCAAGATAATAAATTGCTCGATCAAGATCTCTAGAATTTAAGGAAGCTTCAAATAACATTTTTAAAAGATGAGAATAATGTTTAGATTCGATATCAGCATAAGTATTTAAAAACTCTTCGCCTTCGGTAATAACATTTTCGTTTAAGTTTAAAAACAATTCAATTTCTAGCATTCGCAAAAAGACTAGCTCAAATTCTGATTTAGTCAATGTGTTTTGAAGATAGCTCTTAACAATACTTAAGCTAGCTTCGTTTTTTGGTAATGATAAAATATCAACTGTTTTCATTAAACTCCTTCTTTTAAAATATTATAATGATATTTTGCTTCTTTTAAATAGTTGTTAGCAATTTGTTTAAAATCAAGCTTCAGTTTGGCACTTAGGCCAATATCATCTTTATATAATGCCACGTGATACCACATTAATACTTGTTGTAAGCGGTAAAAGCGAATTCGATAATATTCCTCTGCTGTAGGTACTCTTTCTAAATAGATTGGTAATAAATTAATTGCATCATTAAAATCATTTTGTCCAAAAACTGAAACATCATATAAGGGATCGTTATTACCACTAAATTCCCAATCTAGTAAATATAGTTTATCATCTCCAATAACAAAATTGGATCTTTGGCAATCACCATGAGTAAATACATAAGGAATATTTTGATATTTAGATAAATATATGTCTTTCCAAAACTGTTTTATTTCTTCAGACTCTAAATCGTAATTATTAGAATATTTTTGATAGGTTTCAATTCTTCTTAAAGGATTGAAATCGTCATAAGCAATTAATTCGCTTTGGTGAACATATCTTAATAGCTTGGCAACATCTTCATAGTATGTTGATACATTGTCTGAATTAATGTAGTGACCTTTAATGTATTTTGATATTTTAACACCACTTTCAACATCAAAGTAAACTGTTTCATTAATAATACCTAGTTGTTTTACTAAATTTAGATTATATAATTCCGCCTCGCGGTTTACAAACTTCTCGGCTCCTTCTCCTAAAATCCGTATTGTATATTTTTGGCCTTGATACTCAATTACATAAGTATAATTACTCATTCCACCCAATAAGCGGTAATCGATTTTTATGTTATCATGGTCAGTTTGAAAGATTTTAGCTGCCGTTTTTATAATAATGTCTTCCATATTTATAACTCCTTCAAGATAACCTCGTTATTATCTATAATGGCATATTGTTTACTAAATTTAAGTGATCCAGGATTTAGATATTTAATTCCGTCTATCACTTCATATCGCTGAATATGAGTATGACCATAAACAACAAGATTAGCTCTTTGTTCTAACCCAGCCAAATATAGTATATTAAGTCCACTTTTTACACCGTGGTGGTGTCCGTGAACTACCATGATTTTACCAACCTCATTTTCAAGAATTCTAATCAGTGGTAAGTTAGTAAAGAAATCAGTATTTCCCTTAACAGAAATAATTTGCCTATTTTTCAATTCAGGCAGTGATAAATTTGAATCTCCGGCATCGATATGGATATCAAAATGCTCGGTTTTGCGTAGTATTTCTAAAGAATCTATATCACCATGAATATCACTAGTTACGAGAATTATCATCGAGATACTCCTTAAATAATTTCACTGCTTCAGCCCGGTGAGAATAACTATTTTTAAATTCCATGCCCAATTCGGCAACAGTTTGTTGCTTAGATGGAATAACAAAAATTGGATCATATCCAAATCCGGCATTTCCTTTTACTTCTTTGGCTATTTCGCCTTCTAGGATACCATCAAATTGGATAATTTCGTCTTCGCTAGCGAAGTATGTTAAAACACAACGAAAACGTGCTTGTCGGTTAGTATGTAAACTTAATTCGCTTAACAATTTGGTATTATTATCACTATCATCACCGCCACTATATCTTTGGGAATGAACTCCCGGGCGATTATTTAGAGCATAAACTTCTAATCCGGTATCATCAGCAATTGTTGGTATTTGATATTTTGTAAAATAATGATCAGCTTTTAAATAAGAATTTTCCTCAAGCGTTTGACCGTCTTCAATAAACTCTTCATCATCACCTAAATCACTTAAACTGATAAATTTTATTTTAGGTAGAATTTGTTGAAATTCAGCTAATTTATTTTTATTATGGGTAGCTATTAAAATTTTATGACTCATTTAAACTCATCTCAAATCTAGGTATTTTTTTATGTGGAGCAATTACAATAACAACATCACCTTGCATTAGATAATCAACTCCTTGGGGAATAAATGTTTCATTACCTCTTTTGATTACCAAAATATTGATGCCATAACTATTTCTTAAATCTAAATCGATTAAACTACTGTTATCGTATTTAGTTCCATTTACTTTTAGTTCATAAACACCAAATTGTTCATCGATATCATAATAGTCTAAAATGTTTGAACTAATTAGTTTTCTTCCAATACGTTTACCTGTTAAACGATTTGGAAAAATAGCAAAACTAGCACCAACCTTGTAAGCTATTTTTTCTTGGTATTCACTTTCAACTTTAACCGTAATTTGTGGTACGCCCATTTCATGTAAAATTAATGTTGTTAAAATGGTATCTTCAAAATCATCAAGTGAAATAATCGCATGATCAACATGAGAAAGACCTAATTCTTTTAATACAGATTCATTAGTTACATCTCCGTATCCCGAAAACTCAACTAAATCAATAACGGGATTAAGTTTTTCCTGAACCCGATCAATAGCTGACACTTTATAACCTAATTCATGTAATTCTTCAGTTATGGCGATTCCAAAAGAATCCATCCCAATTACTACAAATGTCTTTTTTTTCATAATATGTACCTCATTTCTATTTTACCATAACTTATGCATGTATGCATAAATTATTGTATAATGTATTTATGAATTTTGGAGGTGTACTAAATGCCAAATAATGATAATAATCAATATCAAGAATTTAGTGATTTATTTAGTGAAGAAAAACAAAACAGACAAATTAATGAAGAAAAAAATGAATTCAGAAAAAAAATGCTCCCAAAACACTTAGGAGCAATTGGAATATATGTTTTAGTAATGTTCATCCTTGGATCAGTAGTTGCACTGCTTATTAGAACTATTCCAGGAGCAACCGAAAAAGTTTCTCCCGAAAAACAAGTTATCGAAAATGTCGCTGTTGATTCTGATGGTCTCGCTTTTATTACTATTAATTACTACCATCAAAATGAAGCTGTTTACGGAAAGTATCTAGCAAAATTCCAATATGATGACCAATACTACATCATTGTTAATCTTCATAATTATGAAACTTTTAAAGATTTATGGTTATTATCTGATGAAGATGGTAATTTATATCTGAACATAGAAATATTTGATTTCTATCTTAGTGGTAATTTAAAAGACTGGGAAGTAAATCGCCCAATAATGCTATATATAACTAGTCAAGAGTTTAATGCCCATCCTAGCTTCTTACAAGACTTATCAACATACAATCACAAATTAATTGATGAGGAAGTAATTCAATTTACTAGTGGAGCTTTGAGTGTCGCTAACTTATTAACCTATTTAATGATTTTAATTCCCGTTGGATATTTATTATTGCCAAACATTAAAAAAGATTGGGAACCATTTCAAAAGAAAGATAAGCAAGCAATCATTTCAATATTTACCGGTTTCGCTATTATCTATGGAGCAGCCTTGGTAGGCGGTTTATTACAAACTTTAGTCTCTTATGCCTTTAAGATACCAGGCGGACAATCACAAAATCAAATTGCGATTGAACTGGCTCTAAGTGGATCTGGTTTACCGTTAATGTTGTTAACAACAATTATTCTCGGACCAATTGTTGAGGAGTTAATTTACCGAAAGGCCATCTTTGAAGTTAGTCGTAATAAATGGATTGGTTTAACGATATCAACTTTGTTATTTTCTTTAATTCATGTTACAAATGAACTTAGTAATATTGCAAACTTTGGTCATTTCTTATACGTATTAATTCCATATTTAACGATGGGACTAGGGTTTTCATTTAGTTATATTACATTCAAAGAAAATGTTATTACCGTAATTGGAACTCATATGTTGTGGAATTTGTTCGCATCAATTGTCTCACTAATTTAATTTATAAAAAAAACTTCGGAAAATCCGAAGTTCTTTTTTTCTATAAATTTTGTAGGATTTGTACCGCTGAATTCATTCGGTACTCTTTTGCATAATCAAGAGCTGTCTTCCCAAGTTTATTTGGTCTTAGCCTCGTATGAGACATGACTAATACTCTGATTTCATGATAATCACGATTTAGAACTGCCAATGTTAAAGCTTGACTTCTTTTATGGTCTTGATAATAAGGTTGATATTGTGTTTCTTCTAAAAATGATTTAATATCATCGCGGTCATGAATAATAGCGATATCATGTGGTGTTTCAAAACGGCGATTCTTAATATCAATAAAAGCTCCTTCTTTAACTAAGTATTTTGTAATCTCAACATGATTATTTTTAACAGCACTAAAGACTGGCGATTCATATTGATCATTTAATGAGTTAACGTCTAAACCTTGGGCAACTAAAAACTTAACCATTAATAAATTAGAAGTTCTAGTCGCATAATGTAGTAAAGTATTACCATGTTCATCTCTAACAAAATAAGAGATATTAGTTAATTCGATTAACTTAGGTACAAGTTCAACTTGTCCTCCTAAAACTGCGTAATGAATCAATTGTTTATCATCAACTGCTTTTTTTGTAATAACAGTTTGAGCTTCAACTAGTAGTTGAATGATTCTCCAATCACCGCGATGGGCAGCAATATGGATAGGTAGTTCGTAACGACGGTTTGCTATATTTGGATTTGCATAGTTAGCGATAAGAATTTTAGCAATATCATCATTTGACCTTCGAACACACTCAAACAAAGCCGTTTCTCCTGAATCATCGGCTGCATTAACATTGATTCCTTTTTTGATTAACCATAATATAGTTTCAACAGCATTACCAATTACCGCATAATGTAGCAAAGTTCTTCCTTTGGAATCAGTTATATTGATATCAGTAAGACTATTTTTTAACTCTTCTAGATTATTATTTTGGGCAAATTCAAACATTTTCATATTATCACCACCTATAGTTTACCATACGTTATGTTGAAAGTTTTCCACATGATTTGTGGATAAATGAGTGTTTTTAGGGTTAATTAAGCCTTTTTTATGGAATTAATAGAAATTTATGATTGTAACTTAAATTATGGTTTGTTCTTCCCATCAGTAAGGGTTATTCTAGATTTATTAAGATTGATAATCTAATTTGTTTTACTTATAGATATTATGTAATATTATTGCCTCTAAAAATTATAATCAAAATCTAATGAATTTTTATATCAAAAATGCTTTACAAGTTATTAGATAAACTCTATTTAAAGCCATATTCTATATATAATCGGCTTAAATATTTAAGCAAGAAAAAAACGCCTCACGGCGTTTTGTCGTTATTTTTTAACTGCTTCTTTTAGTAATTTACCGGCTCTGAAAGCTGGAGTTTTTTGTGCTGGTACTACGATAGGAGCGCCAGTTCTAGGATCGACACCACTTCTTTGAACACGATGTCTAACTTCAAAAGTTCCAAATCCTGTAATTACTACTTTTTCTGATCTTTCACCTAGAGTTTCAGCAACGATGCTAGTGAAAGCTTCTAAGACATCTCCTGCTACTTTTTGAGTAACGCCGGCTCTATCAGCCATTAAAACGATTAATTCAGTTTTGTTCATAACTTTTCCTCCCTTTTAAGTTATTCTAATTATAACAGTTTTTGATAATATATTCAAGTCTTTTTTATTTTTTATCGCTTAATAATCAATTTAATCAGATTTTTCATCTTTTAAATCTCTAGTTAATAATAAAGTTATTGCTTTTTTTACTTCCAATTTATTAAATAAAACATTATAAGCAGTGGTAATAATTGGAAGCTCAAATCCCTTTTCTACTGATAATTCATGAAGAGCAATGATACTTCTAATTCCTTCAATTGTCATTTTGGATTCACTAAAAATTTGTTCGAGTGGAACTCCTTGACCAATGCGCTTACCGGCTTGAAAGTTACGGGAATTCTCTGATGAAGCAGTAACAATCAAATCACCAATTCCGGTTAAACCAAATGCTGTTTCTCGTTCTCCGCCCATAGCTTCAACGCAACGCACAATTTCAACGATTCCTCTTGTAATTAAAGCAGCTCTAGCATTTTCACCTAATTCTAGACCAGTAGCAACACCACTAACAACCGCAATCGCGTTTTTAGCAGATCCGCCAACTTCAGCTCCAATTAAATCAGTAGTTCGGTAAACTCTCATATAAACTGAGTTACTAAAGACTTCTTGAACTTTGATTGCAAGTTCTTCATTTTCACTAGCTGCTGTTAATAAAGTTAGTTTTCTTTTAATAGTTTCCTCAGCATGGCTTGGTCCCACTAATGCAACATAGCCTCCTAGAAATTCATCTGGAATTTCTTGAGAAACAATTTCACTAATTCGATTAAATGTTTCGGGTTCAATTCCTTTTGAAACATTAATAAAGTATGTTTTTTCCGTCAATAAATTACTTATTTTAGATAAAACATCACGCATAACAGCTGTTGGTACAGCTAAAAGTATATAATTTGAAAAATTAATAACTTTTTCTAAACTATTTGTTGCTTTAATATCTTTTGGTAACTGCGTCTCAAAGAAAGGATGGATATGATTATTAATTTTATCAACATTAATACTACTAATATCATAAATATATGATTCATGTCCGTTATCGTATAAAACTTGGGCTAATGTTGTCCCCCACGATCCGCCACCGATGATTCCAATTTTCATATTAATCTTTCTCCCTTAAGGTAAATTTAATTGGTGTTCCTGTAAAATCAAAATGTTTTCTAAACTCGTTGTTTAAATATCGTAAATAAGAAAAATGAACATAATCTGGATTATTAACAAATAATAAAAAATTAGGTGGATTAATACCAGTTTGTGTAATATACGAAAAATTAGCTCTTCCACGGTTAAACATATTAGGTGGAGTAGTTATTGTCGATTCTAAAAGAACTTGGTTTAAGACATTAGTAGGTATTTCTCGGTGATAGTTTTCATAAGCTTTTAATATCAGTGGAAATATAGTTTCGATACGATGATTGAATTTTGAAGAAATAAACGCAATTTCAGCAAAGTCTAAGAATTTAAATTCTTCTCTTACTTTATCAGCAAACTTCTTCATAGTTTTATCATCTTTTTCAATAGTATCCCACTTATTAACTACAATAACACAAGCTTTATAATAATCCATAATATAGCCAGCAACGTGTTTATCTTGTAATATGATTCCTTCACTCGCATCAATCATTAAAAGAGCGACATCCGCTCTTTCAAGCGCTTCTAAGGCTCTTAATACACTGTATTTATCAGTGTCTTCATAAATTCTTCCTCGTTTTTTGATACCGGCGGTATCAACAACTGTATATTTTTGTCGATTGTGTGTAAACGTTGTATCAATAGAATCTCTAGTTGTACCAGAAACATCAGAAACAATAACGCGGTTTTGACGTAATATTGCATTCGTTAAACTAGATTTACCTACATTAGGACGACCAATAATCGCAAAATTAATTGAGTCTTCATCTTTAACATAACTATCCTTAGGAATATGTTTAATAATTTCATCTAAGAGATCTCCGATCCCAATTCCGTGATGGGAACTAATCGGAATTGGATCACCTAGTCCTAGCGAATAAAACTCAAATGCATTTGCTTGATGAACTAAATCATCGATTTTATTAACGGCTAGAATAATAGGTTTTTTACTTTCATATAAAATACTTGAAATATAATAATCGCTATCAATAATTCCTAATTGTCCATCAACTAACATAATAATAACATCTGCTTCATCAAGAGCGATATAAACTTGTTCCTTAATTTCTTCTAAAAAAGGGGCATCGCTAATCTCGATTCCCCCTGTGTCAATAATACTAAATTCTTTTGTTAACCACTGTGTCGTTCCGTAAATACGATCTCTAGTACTTCCAGACTCGTCATGGGTAATTGCATGTCTTCTGCCAATTAATCGATTAAATAGACTTGATTTACCGACATTGGGATGACCAACAATTGCAACTTTAAATGACATAATTGGCTCCTTTATTCGCTATCGATAATATCTCCGATAGTGAATCCGCCTTCATCGTCTTGATCTTCAATATGTTTTTGATATTCTTGACGAGCGGCAATTTCTTTAACTTGTTTAACTGATAGTTCTAATGCCCATTGACGACGGTCAATTTTAGTTACAACCGCTTCTAAAACATCATCAACAGCATAATATTCTTCTGGTCTACCTTTTTCAAGTCCTAATTCATCATTTTTAATAATCGCTTCTACTCCTTGAGCTTCAACAACGACATGTTCTTCTTTAAATTCTACTATTTTAACGTTAGTTACTTCAAAACGTTTTAAGGTAACATTACGCCACGGATTTTCTTCTAAAGATTTTTTTGATAAATTAATGCGTTCACGTTTTTTATCAATTTGAATAATAACTAATTCAACTTCATCACCATGAGTAACAAACGCATCAAAGTTATCGTTTGGATTCCAAGAGTATTCGCTCTTATGAAGTAAGCCGATAACATCTCTAGCTACTTCAATTCTTAAACCAAACGGTAATTTTTGAAAGACTTTACCTGTAACAGTGTCACCAACTTTATGAGTTTGAACAAATTCTTCAAATGGTGTAGGTAGTAATGCTTTAACCGATAAATCTAAGCGGTTACCTTCTTTTTTAATTACTTTAACCCTAACTTCTTCACCAAGTGCTAAAACATCTTCCAATTTTTCAATTCGGTAATGTGATACTTGTGAAATTCTTAATAACCCAATTACATGATCAAATTTAATCGAAGCAGCGTGAGGCTCTAATTTCTCAACAGTACCTGTTAAAACATCACCGGTATTAATTTCTTCTAACTCTTCTTGACGAAGTTCCAATCTTTCTTCGTAAGCCGCTTGACGAGCAGCTTCAAAAATTGGTTTTCTAGAAGCGATAATATTTGGGCGTGCCCGTCGGCCACGTCCTGGCTTAATCTCGCTAATAATAACTTCTAATTCAGTACCAACTAATTCTTCTTTCTTTTCGAAAAGTTCGTGGTCTAATAAACTACGTGGTAAAAATAACTCATAGGCGTAGTATTGTAAGACTAATCCACCTTTGTTTGAGTCTTTCACCCGGGCAGAAATAATTTTTTCTTCTTTTAAAGCCTCTTCTAATTCTTCAAAATGTTCTTCTTGAAGTAGAGAAAGACGTGAAAGTAAAATTAAAGCCGGATCATCTTGAACCTTCTTAATTTCCGCATTAACCGTATCTCCAACTTTGATTCCTAACTCGTGGAAAGATTTTACTGGTTTTTTAGTGAATTCATTTAAATAAATTCTTCCTTCTGTTTGAGCATTTAAGTCAAGGTAAATTAAGTCATCCTCGACAGCGATGACACGAGCAGATACTCTTTGTCCTTGTCTTGGTACATTAAAATTAATGTCATCCATACTCATTTCATCAAACTGACTTCCATTTTTTTCTTTTAAGTCCATAATCATTCTCCTCTTTTGTTATTAACTAAATTAATAATCT
Source organism: uncultured Acholeplasmataceae bacterium (assembly GCA_964600625.1). Classification (GTDB taxonomy): domain Bacteria; phylum Bacillota_I; class Bacilli_A; order Acholeplasmatales; family Acholeplasmataceae; genus DUQW01. The sequence continues at coordinate 14,372 of CAZRJV010000006.1, read as the reverse complement.
TTTCAACCGTTTCATTAATTGATAAATCGGTTGTATCTAATAATATTGCGTCACTAGCTTTTACAAGCGGTGATTCTTTTCTTGTTGAATCTTTTTCATCACGAATTGATAAATCTTGTTTAACTTTATTAATGTCGACTTCTTTGCCACTATTTAATAAATCATAGAGACGACGTTTTGATCTTTCATCAACAGAAGCAATTAAAAAGATTTTTAAATCGGCTTCTGGCATCACAACAGTTCCAATATCGCGACCATCGACAATAACATTGCCTTCACTAGCAGCCTTTTTTTGTAAAGCTACTAATTCTTTTCTAACACTAGGGAAGGAAGATACTAATGATACATTCTCATTAACGATTGGTTCTCTAATGGCAGTAGTAACATCACGACCATCAACGAAAACTTTTTCTTGCTGATACTTTATATCCAAATCTTTTACAAATGAATAGTTTGTTTCATTTGCTAAATCGATTTTTCGCTCAAGTGCAATTAAGGTAACAGCCCGATACATTGACCCCGTATCGATATGTGTCCAGCCAAGTTTTTTAGCAAGTCTTTGTGAAATTGTGCTTTTACCCGATGCAGCTGGGCCATCAATCGCTAATTTAAATCCCATAAATTTCCTCCACACTATAATTAATTATATCATACTTTGTATGAACATTTCATCTAAAACATAGTTTATAAATTTTTTAATTGTTTAATTTCATGAATCTTTAATTTCCGGTAAAATCCTCTACCCAAACCCTCAGTAGTTAAAAAGGCATATCTGACTCTAGTTAAGTTAATTACTGGATAACCAAAGGCTTCCATCATTTTACGAACTTCCCGGTTTCTTCCTTCGGTTAGAACAATCGATAATAGTGTTGTTTGATTAGCTTTGTCTAATTCGATAACATTTAAGCTTCTTGGAACCGCTAAATGATCATTATCGATAATAACCCCTTTTCGCATTTCCTTGCCACGATTCCTAACAACAATTCCTTTAACCCGAACTAAATATTCTTTTTCAACTCCATGTTTAGGATGAGTTAACTTAAACGTTAAATCACCGTCATTTGTAAGAATAATTAGACCAGCAGTATCTGAGTCTAATCTTCCAACCGGATACACTCTTTCACTAATCTCATCACGGTTTAATAAATCTAGGACCGTTTTACGACCTTTTTCATCTTTGACAGTTGAAACATATCCAGTTGGTTTATTAACTAAATAATAGACCTTAGGTTCTCTAATAACCAGTTGATCATTAAAAAGTATTTCATCCTTTTCACTAACTTTAAAACCTAATTCAGTTATAACTTTGCCATTAACTTTAATTTGCCCAGAATTAATAAGTTCTTCTGATTTACGTCTTGAAGCAATTCCAGCGTCGGCTAAAACTTTTTGTAATCTAACCATTATTATCACCTTCTTATATAGTATACTATATTTTTAATTAATATCGCTTTATTACAATGCAAAAACTGTTTATTTATCAAGGTAAGCGTTTTATTTCTGAAAGTATTATTTTGAATAAAAAAAGACAAAACCGGGTTTGTCTTAATCTTGTTATGCACTAATGTAGTGGTAACCTTGTTTTTGCAAGGTGACAATTTTATAAACGCCACTGTTAGTTAAATTAACCACTTCATTAATTTTTGTTTTATCATCAATTCTAGTTTGAACAGAATTATTACAAGCAAAATATGTTGCCTTTGGGTGAGGTATAAAATCAGGCTCAGTATAAAACGTAACTGCTTCTGAAAATGCGACAACCACTATTTCTAAAGTTGGGTCTTCAACTGGTAAATTAACAACATTGGCATTAACTAAATTCCATTTTGCTAATTCGTTAATTCCAAATACTATCTTCATTTTAGCGATCTCTTGAAACGTAAGAACCATCTTGGGTACTAACAATAATTCTTTCACCCTGTTCCACAAATAATGGTACTTTAACTAATAAACCGGTTTGAACGATGGCATCTTTCATCGCTGATGTTTTAGTGTCTCCTCTAACTGCTGGTTCAGTATCAACAACTTCTAAAACCACTTTTTCTGGTAAAATAACACCTAAAACCTCCGACCCATCATAAATCATCAAATTAACATCTAGTCCATCATACAAAAACTTCGCTTCATGCTCAAGTGTTGAAATGTTTAATTCTACTTGTTCATATGTTTCCATATTCATAAAAACATATTGTTCGCCTGAAGCATACAAAAACTGGGTTGAAACTCTTTCAATTTGAGCTTTTTCTACTTTTTCACCAGCTGAAAAAGTATGATCAATAATTGAATTATTTCTTAAATTTCTTAACTTAGTTCTAACGAATGCTGCCCCTTTACCAGGCTTAACATGTAAAAATTCAATGATAACATAGATATTTCCATTAAAACTAATTGTTTGTCCATTTCTAAAATCAGCCGTACTTATCATATTATTATTCCTTCTTTCTAAATATATTATATCTAATTATCTTTGTTTTTAGCAATCAAATAATCTATTGCTTCAAAATAACTATTAATTCTCTTTCCATAAAAAACTTTTAAAACTACATCTTTAAGATAATCTACTCTTCGAAAGTCTTCTCTTTCTAAATAATTTGAAAGATGAACTGACACTTTTAAGATGTCTAAAATTTCTAAAGCATCCCTAATTGCGATACTGGTATGTGTATAGCCGCCAGCATTAATAATTAAAGCATTAAAATGAAAACTATTTTGAATTTTATCAATAATTGAACCCTCATGATTCGATTGATAAAATTCGAATTCTACATCGAGATATTTATCTTTAATCTGCTGGTTAATCTCTTCTAAAGTAAAAGAACCGTAATGACTTTTATCTCTTTTACCTAACATATTCAAATTTGGTCCGTTAATAATTAATATTTTCACAATTGGCTCCTAATTAAAGTGATAATTTCTAGATCACTTTTATTTTCAACATTAATAACAAGATTAGAAAAATGCAAATAATCGCATTCCCTTTCAAAAAACAACTCTGTCATGGTTTTATTTTGTAAAATAGGACGCTTTAAAATTTCACTTTGATCAATTTTAATCGCCGACGGGCTAGATTCCAAATAGATAACTTTTCCCATCATATAGTGGAGGTTTTCTTGTCTTAAAACGATTCCACCACCACAAGCAATAACACCTTTAAATGATGAAGTTTCTTTTAGAACTTTTGTTTCGATGTCACGAAAAAAAGCTTCACCAGATTCTTTAATCATCTCAGCGGGACTGATTCGATGTTTTTTTTCGATTTCCACATCTAGATCTAGAAAAGATAGTTTAAGTTCTTCGGCTAATTTTTGGCCAATTCTAGATTTTCCAACTCCGGGAAGTCCAATTAGATATATTTTCATTTTTTTGCTAAAAAGTTTTTAATAATCTCAATTGAATCTTCTACAACCGTATTTGATAGCGGATTAATCATAATCGGATTCATTTGATTTAAAAACCAGGTCTTTTGTCTTTTTGAAAACTGGAAAGTTGTCTTAACTATCATATTTTTAGCTTCATCTAAAGTTATTTCGCCATCTAAATACTGATTTATTTCTCGATAGCCGATAATATTATTAATAATAATACCTTCATTTCGAAGATTTGTAACTTCACCTATAAAACCATCCTCAATTTGTTTATCGACCCTTTTAATCATTAATTCCATTTGTCTATCTCTAGGCATATCTAAATAAAGCATTAAAATATCGTATAGTGGTTCATTTTTTTCAATCTTCTCGCTTGGTTTAATGCCTTGTTTAATTTGACTAAAAGCGCGGTCAACTCTTCGTTTGTTTTGTTTATCAAAAATAAAATTAGGATCTTTTTCCTCAATAAACCGAATTTTTTCTTCAATACTATAATTAGACTCAATTGTATCAATTTCATCATCGAATTGGTAGTTATATAAACTAGATTTAATATAAAAACCGCTGCCTCCAACTATCATTGGGAAATTGACATTGTCAATAGATTTTCTAACATCTATTTGGTAGTCATAAACTGAATATGGCTGTCCAGC
>CAZRJV010000006.1:2537-10254 GCA_964600625.1 uncultured Acholeplasmataceae bacterium | reverse complement strand
TGATAAATCTTTAACTAGTTGTTGGACTTCAATTGGCGAAATATATTTATTTGCTTTAATGGCGCCTTTACAACTAATTGATTTAGCTAAATTGTCTTTATAATCAGCCCAATTTATTACTTTATTAAGTCTAAATTGATCCAACAGATAAATAATAGCATCATTAAATTCTTCATCCCTTAACCAACTAGGGGTTATGACTAATTCAAACTCATCGTTAAAATAAAAACCCTGCTCATTGAATTGGTCTTGATGGTTTTGAACTAGTTCTAATTCTTTTTGAGCAACTTCTAATTTATAAGGAATTAGTAGTTCCTTTTTAGTTTGATCTGATTCTGTCATTTTTTGATAATAATATTCATATCTAACGCGTTCAGCTGCGGCATGTTGATCCATTAAATAAAGGCCGTCTTGATTTTGAAATAGTAAATAAGTTCCACCTAATATCCCAATATATTCTAAATGTGGTAATTTAGGCTGACTTGGGTCACGTAGTTTTTCAATTTCTTCATCAACAAAACTCAAATCTAGTTCTTCTCGAATATAGTTTTCAACCTTTTTGTCTTGGTCCTTAAATAAGATATTATGGTCTTGTTGAATTCCTTGCGGTTTTGAAGTAAGTTTTTGTTTAATTGAGCGCTCAATTAAATCAGCAATAAAATACTCATTAACCATTTTTACTTCCAGTTTTTGGGGGTGTACATTAACATCAACTAAACTTTCATCCATAAAAACTTTAACAATACCTATTGGATATCTTCCAACCATTATTTGACCACTAAAACCTTTGATTACAGCTTCTCTTAATAAATAATTTTCAACATAGCGATGATTAATAAAAATATTTATATCGCGTTTGTTAGTTCTAGTAAAATGATGTGACAATAAAATAAATTCAATTTTTACTTTTTGTTGTTCGACTATAAAACTAGTCATATTGTTAGTCATTTGAGGTCCGTAGATTGATGAAACAATCGCATAAGGATCATCTTGACCTAAAGTCTTACGAAGACTCTTCCCATCAATAATTAATTCAAATCTGATTTTAGGATTAGTAATCGCTAGCCTTTCAAATATTTCAGTAATTGCTAGTGTTTCGGCACGTTGGCTTTTTATATATTTAAATCTAGCTGGTGTATTATAAAACAAGTTAGAAACTTCAACAATCGTTCCTTTGTTTAATGTTGAACTACCACTAGATAAAAACTTACCACCTTCATAAATGACTTCATGACCACTAGTATTAGCTTGCCTTGAAGCAATTCTTGTTTTACTAACGGAAGCAATTGCTGGAATTGCTTCACCACGAAAGCCTAAACTAGTAATTGAATGTAAGTCATTTTCTGAGTAAATTTTAGAAGTGGCGTGTCTAAAAAAGGCCATTTTTAAATCGCCTTCATCCATCCCCGTGCCATCATCAGTTACCCGAATTAAGCGCATGCCAAACTCTTCTATTTCTACGACAATTGAACTAGCATTGGCATCGATTGAGTTTTCAATTAGCTCTTTGACAATTGATGCTGGTCTTTCAACAACTTCACCAGCCGCAATCATATTAGCAACTCTTGTATCGAGCGGTTTTATAATACCCATATTTTATCCCTTTTTTAATTTTTCTTGTAAATGTTTCAAAAATATCAAAGCTTCAATTGGAGTCATTTGATCAAAATTAGTATATTTAATTTCATCTAAAACTTGTTGCGTTAAACTATCGATAATTGCAATTTCTGGTTCTTCTAAAACACTTTGATAGTTAAAGATATCTAGTTCAACAGGATTTTCTTTTGCTTCAAGTTTTTTTAGTATTTGGTTACTTCGCTTTAGTAATGAGGCTGGTAGCCCAGCTAAAGCTGCTACTTGTAATCCGTAGGAACGATCTGATTTACCTTTCTCTATTTGGTATAAAAAGACCATACGGTTGTTTTCTTCCTTTGCTTTCACATGTAAATTAGTTAAGTTTGTTAAACTGTTTTCTAGTTCTGTTAATTCGTGATAGTGAGTTGAAAATAAAGTTTGAGCAAATATCTTTTCATGAATGAATTCAATCATTCCTTGCGCTAAAGCCATTCCATCATAGGTCGCGGTGCCACGTCCGATCTCATCAAATAAAATTAAAGAATTCTTAGTTGCATTTTTTAATGCATCATTAGACTCAACCATTTCAACCATGAATGTTGATTTCCCACCACTAATATCATCTGATGAGCCAATGCGAGTGAAAATCGCATCATAAACAGGCAATGAAGCTGATTTAGCGGGAACAAAAGAACCAATTTGAGCTAGATAAACAATTAAAGCAAACATTCTCATATATGTTGATTTTCCGCTCATATTAGGTCCAGTAATTAAAAATATTTCACCAGGTTTCATAATAATATCATTTTTTACAAAATCAACTGTTTTTTCAACGACCGGATGTCTACCTTCAACAATTAAAACATCTCGTTCAACCGTTAAATTAGGTCTGACGTAATTATATTCTACAGCAACAATTGCTAGTGATAAATAGACATCAATTTCAGCAATATTTAAAGCCAGTGTTTGTAAAGTCGGAATATGTTTAGCCACTTCGTTTCTAATATCTAGAAATAACTCATACTCTAAATTAATTCCGCGTTCATTAGAGTTAAGGATTTTAACTTCCATATCTTTTAATTCTTGGTTAATAAAACGTTCGGAATTAATTAACGTTTGTTTTCTTTCATAACCAAATTCATCTTTTACTAACGAAAGATTGCCTTTCGTAATTTCTATATAATATCCATGAACACGATTATAATTAACTCTTAAGTTTTTAATTCCTGTTCTTTCTCGTTCACGATTTTCAAAATCTGTTAACCATTCTTGACCATGCTCTTGAAGAAATTTAATTTCATCTAATTCTTCATGATATCCCTTTTTAATAATGCCACCTTCCTTGATTACTAGTGGCGGTTGGGCAACTATTGCTTTATCAAGCAATAAAAATAGTTCATCATGACTATCTAATGTGTTGGATAAATTATTTAAAACTTCATTATCAAAACTAGTAAGTATTGCTTTTAAATCAGGAACTAGTTTAAGAGTGTTTCCCAAATTATCCAAATCTCTAGCATTAGCATTATTAGTTGAAACCCGACCAACAATTCGATTGATATCATAAATATATTTTAAGATCTCTTTTAACTCTTGTTGGAGTCGTAAGTTAGCAAATGCATCAATATAATTATATCTTTGATTTAACTTTTCAATACTTTTTAAGGGATGGTTAAGCCAATGCTTAAGCATCCGAGAACCCATCGCAGTTTCAGTTTTATCTAACCAATAAATCAAAGTAGTTTTTGGATTAAAGGTGTTAGATTCAACAATCTCTAAATGTCTTTTAACTTGATAATCGATTCTAGTAATATCTTCTTTATTTTCTAATTGATATGGCAATAAATGATTTAAATATCCTTTGTGAACATCATTTAAGTAATTAATCAATAAACTACCAATTCGTTTAGATTCAAGATCTAAATGATTAACAATCTTATTATTTAAAACTTGATGACTTTGATAAAAATTGATAATAATATTGCTATCTCTTAAAAATTCAATTAACTCAGTATCATATTCGGAACTTAAAACAACTTCTTTAATTTCTAAAGAAAGAATTAAGTCTTGCATTTCCTTTTTAGTTAACCCTTTAGTAATATAGCTTTCACCAGTTGAAATATCAATATATGACATTAAGTAACCGGTTTCACCTAAAGTAACTGCAGCAATAAAATTATTCTTTTTGTCATTTAAAATTCCATCATCCATGACTTGTCCCGGTGAAATAATTTTAACAACTTCTCGTTCTACTAATCCTGATCCTGGTAGTGATGTTTGTTCAGCAATCGCGACTTTAAAACCTTTATTAATTAGTTTTTCTAAGTAAGGTGCCACTGCATGATGAGGAACACCACACATAGGGATTTCTTCACCAGCTGATCTTTTGGTTAAAGCGATTTCTAAAACTTTTGAAGCGATAATCGCATCATCAAAAAACAGTTCGTAAAAGTCACCTAATCTAAAAAAGACTAACGCATCAGCGTAGTCTTCTTTAATTTTTAAATATTGTTCTATCATTGGGGTATATTGGACTTTCTTTGACATTGCTCCCCCTTATTGTTTAATTAAATTAAAAAATACCACCTTGGAAATAATTTACTAATAAAAAGATAACGACAACAATTAAAATAATCGCTAACGTCCATGAAAAGAAATTAAATATTTGATCACCGGTAGTCTTTACTAGTTTGCCCGACTCTTTAGCCTTAGTAATACTATCTAATTCACGGTTTGTTGCTACAAAGTCACGATAATCTTGTTTCCAATGTTTTTTATCAGAATGAAATGATGCCGTATTTAAAACTATTGGTTCCATTTCCGGTCTTTCAGTTGGGATTGGTTGTAGCTCTACTATTTCCTCTTCTCCCGCTTCAACTTCTGCAACATGATCAGCTAATAGTTTACGCAGATAAGTAATTTCTTCTAAAATTGGCGTGTAATCTTCTTCGACACCAACTTCCTCTTCTGTTACTATTTCTTCAACAACTGGTTCTTCTTTAACCGGTTCTTCAATAATTACTTCGGGTTCAACCGCGATTTCTTCGATTTCTTGACGATAAATAGCTGAATCAGAAGGTAAGAAATACATCTCTTTTGTTTGCATTGCATTAGCAAGAATATATTCAATAATTTCTTCTTTTTTTAATTCAATCGAAGCTTTAATGTTGTTATCTTTAGCAAATCTTTGCATTAGAACAATTGACATTGCTCTAATTTTTGCTTCAAGCTCAGAATTTAATTCTTTTCGGTCAGCCATTTCGCTACAAATGATATCAGCAAGTTGATCTTTTTTTAATCTTCTAGGAACATTTACATCATATTTTAGGCCTAATTCTCTTAGTTCTACTAATGTTGAACTACGATATAATACTGGTCTAAAATCGTCTTGAGTTAAACCATCAATTTCACCGGTTTCATCGTAGAAAAAGTTTTTTAAAGCTAAATTAAAACTTAAGATATCTTCACCAAAAGTTTCAAATTGACTTGCTAGATTTATCAATCTATCTAAATCTTTTTCATCAACCTTTTTCTCAACCATATAACTTAATAATTCTTGCCACAGTAATTCTAAATAACGACGATTAAGACTAGTCGAGTTATAGAATTTTAATAGACTTTCTAATTGGTATTCAGAATATCTAGAAAACCAAGATAATCGATATCCTAACTCATCAGCTAAATTAGCTCTTTCTTCAATTGTTTTAGCAACTGGACCAGATAATATATTTTTAAGAACGGTAATTCTAATTTGTTTCGGAATTGTTAGTCCGATACTTTTTAAAAAACCAGCAACTTCTTCACTTGGTAAATTGGCTAAATTAGCAACTAAATCACGGACAAGATGATTTTGATTAGCAATTACTAAATTGCTGTCAAGGTTTAATTTATTCATTCTGATACCTCCTAGATAACTATACTAATAATATATAATATTTAACAACATTTTTCAAGATTTTGTTAATAATTTGTGAAAAATCTTCAATTAAAGCGATTTTTCGCTTATATTCAGTCTAAGTTTTGGTTTGTCGCTTGAAAAATAGTTTCAATTTCTTCTTCAAGAATTTGTTTAATCATTTGAATCAAATCATTATAATGTTTTTGTAATTCTAAATACTCCAAAACATGAGGTACTTTTTCCAATTTAGCAAGCATTTGGTCATAGTTTTCTTCTAGTTGTTTTTGTTTGGCGGTTTTACCTAATTCTCGCGCTAAAACAATATCGGTTTGTAGTTTTTTAATATCATTTACTAATTGTTTAATTGGTATAGAATCATTAATTTTAACTTCAAGTTCTTGGTAATATTTTAAATTAGGGTCATCTTTAATGGCTTTTAGTAATTCATCTAATTTACTCATTTAACTCACCTCTTAATGACCAAGTTAATGCTTTGGTAATTTTAACTGGAACTATTTTGCCGATTAAATCATGACTTCCTTTAAAATTAACTAATTTATTGTGGGGAGTATACCCCGCTAAAATATCAGGATTTTTAACCGAAGGTCCATCAACTAATACTTCAACAACTTCGTTTAAAAATCTAGCATTACCGTTTTTAAAACCTGCATTGATAACCTCGTTTAAAGTTAGTAACCTTTGCTTTTTAACTTCATCAGAAGTATTGTCTTCAAAACTAGCTGCTGGTGTTCCTTTTCTTTTTGAGAAAATAAAAGTGAAAGCTCCTTCAAAATCAGCTTCATCGACTAAGTCAAGGGTCATCTGGAAATCTTCATCTCTTTCCCCAGGAAAGCCAACAATAATATCGGTTGTTATTGAAATACCTTTGACATGTTCTTTTAACATGTTAATTTTATCCATATACATTTCTTTTGTATAGCGACGATTCATTTTCTTTAAAACTTCATCACTACCAGATTGAACTGGTAGATGAAGATGTGGCATAACGCTTTTACAATCACGCATTGCTAAGACCGTATTTAGATCAACATCACGGGGATGACTAGTAGTATAGCGAATTCTATTAATTCCAGTTTTGTCTAAATCTCTTAACAAATCTCCTAGTGTATAGTCTTGGTTTAAGAAATCTTTGCCGTATGCATTAACATTTTGCCCTAACAGGGTAATTTCCATATAACCTTGGTCTACTAATTCTTTTACTTCAGCAATAATAGCTTCGGGTTGTCTTGATCTTTCTTTACCACGAGTGTATGGAACAATACAGTAAGTACAAAACTCATCACAACCAAACATAATATTGACCCAAGCTTTAAATTTATGGTTTCTTATTTTAGGTAGATTTTCAACAATCTCGCCTTCTTTAGAATAAACCTCAATAACACGCTCATTGGCGTAAAAAGCTTGCTCAATATACTCAGGAAGCATGTTGATATTATGGGTCCCAAATACTAAACCGACATTTTGATGTTTCTTTAAAATACGATCAATGACGTTTGGTTCTTGCGGCATACAACCAGCAACCCCAATAATCAAATCTGGATTGGTTTTTTGGTATTTAGTAAGTCTTCCAACTTCACCCCAAATTCGATTTTCAGCATTTTCTCGAATCGCACAAGTATTTAAAATAATTAAATCGCTGTCTTCTGGTTTATCAACTGCTGAAAATCCCATTTGTTCTAAAATTCCTGCAATAATTTCGCTATCAGCTTCATTACCTTGACAACCATAAGTTTGGATTAGATATGATTTGTTGTTTCCTAAGTTTTTATATTTTTCATCAATTTCAAAAGAACTCAGTTCAGCTTCTTCTTTTGTTCGTTTGCGCGCTTTTGAAAGTGATGGCTGTAGGTATTTTAAAATATCTTCGTCTTTTATCATTTTATTCACCATAAATATTAATTCGTTGTATTGATGGTTTTTTCTCATTGAAATCCAGTAAAACTGCGTTTAACCAAGTTGGCCCTTCGGCAACTTGATTCATTCCTGAAATACCATTAATAAAACGATCAATTATAATTTCTTTTTTAACCCCAATAACCCCATTAAGTGGTCCTGTCATACCAACATCGGTAATATAAAGTGTACCGTTTGGTAAAATTCGTTCATCAGCTGTAGGAATATGTGTGTGAGTGCCTACCACAGCTGAAGCAATTCCATCTAGATAATGTCCCATTGCAACTTTTTCAGAAGTAGCATCACAATGAAAATCAACAATTGAATAAT
>CAZRJV010000006.1:0-2437 GCA_964600625.1 uncultured Acholeplasmataceae bacterium | reverse complement strand
GCATTAACAATAATTAAATTAGGTTTATAAGTGCTTTTTAAATTAGAAATATTATCTAGTAATATCTTTCGTCCCGGTTGACCATAAATGTCACCAATAAATAAAATTCTCATGTTAAACGCTCCATTCTAATAAAAAGAGGCATAATAGCCTCTTTATTTTGCAATATCGGTTGCTCGAGTTTCTCTAATAACAGTAACTTTAATTGTTCCTGGATAGGCCATTTGTTGTTCTATTTTTTCTTTAATTTCACGGGCAACTTTAAAAGTTGTAAGATCATCAATTTCATCTGGTTTTACAATTACTCTAATTTCACGTCCAGCCTGAATTGCATATGACTTTTCAACACCTTCAACATCATTAGAAATGTTTTCTAATTGTTGTAATCTTTGAATATAATTTTCAACCGATTCATTTCTAGCACCTGGTCTTGCAGCAGATAAGGCATCGGCAGCGGCAACTAAAACACCAATAACAGTCGTTGCTTCAACGTCTCCGTGATGTGATGCAATTGCGTCAATAACTTCTTTTGGTTCACGATAACGAGTAGCTAGATTAATACCTATTTCAACGTGGCTTCCTTCTACTTCGTGATCAATCGCTTTACCAATGTCATGTAATAGTCCTGCGCGGCGTGCTAGGATTTCATCTTCACCTAATTCGACTGCTAATTTACCAGCCAAGAAAGCTACTTCTATTGAATGTTTTAACACGTTTTGCCCATAACTAGTTCTAAAATTAAGGCGACCTAACATCTTAATTAATTCTAAATGAACTCGTCCGATTCCGGTACGGAAGACAGCGTCTTCACCAGCTTCGTGTAAATATGCTTCAACTTCTTCACGGCTTTTTTCAACAACTTCTTCAATTCTTCCAGGATGGATTCGACCATCTTGAACTAATTTAGTAAGTGCTCTTCTAGCCACTTCGCGTCTAACGGGGTCAAACCCACTTAAGACAACAGCATTCGGAGTATCATCGATAATTAAATCAACTCCGGTTAACGCCTCTAGTGTGCGAATATTACGTCCTTCACGGCCAATAATTCGCCCTTTCATTTCATCATTTGGTATGTCGACAACTGTCACAGTAGTTTCAGTTGTAGTTTCACTAGCATATTTTTGCATTGCTAATGATAACATGTTTTTAGCTTTGTTTTTAGCTTCCAACTTACCTCGTTCTTCTTCATCACGGACATAAGATGCTATTTCTAAAGACATTTTTTCCTTGACTTCAGTCATAATAATCTTTTCCGCTTCCTCTTTTGAAATTTGTGAAATTTCAATAAGTTTTGCTTCTTGTTGTTTCACTATTTCTTCCACTTTGCTATTTAATTGTTCAAGTTGTTCTTGCTTTTGGTCAATCTTCTCTTCTTTAGCAAGTAAAGTCTCTTCTCTACGATCTAAATTGCTAGTTCTGCGATTTAGTTGATCTTCACGTTGATTTAATTTGTTTTCTTGAACCGCGACTTGAGAACGTCTTTCTCTGACATCTTGGTCGTGTTCTTTCTTTAAATCATGAATTTCTTGTTTAGCTTCTAAAATACTTTGCTTCTTAGCATCTTCGGCCTCTTTACGCCCTTCTTCAACAATGGTTTCATACATTTGACGGCTGTTTCTTAGACTCTTTTCGTGTAACCAGACACGAATAAAAAAACCTACGGCTAAACCGACAATGAGTGATAGCAAAACGGAGATAATGATTGTTAATGCTTCTGGCATTGTAATCCCTCCATTTTTCTTAAATTTTTTATATATGTTAGAATATAATTTTCTTTATAATCTTAGATATATTATAACCCATAAAGACATTTTATGTCAATTTATTACATTATATATTAAAAATATATTTTTTTTGCTATAATGTATATTAGACAAAGGAGTGATTATATGTCACAGGCAAGACCACGTAAAAGAAATTTCAGCGAATGGCTAATGACTTACCGCAAAATTATTATCCTAGTATTATTTTTTATATTAGTTCCAATCGTATTAGTTACTGCAATATACACAGGCAATAAAGCTAATGGAACTAAGGTATATTTTAATTCTGAGTCTAATGAGTTTATCAGAACTAAAAAATTTATTGATATCGAAAAATTTGATGTTTTTAATTTAGATGTTGATTATACCAAACGCAGTAGTTTATTTAATGATGATGAAGAAAACCCTGAACAAATTGGTCATATTTATACGTTTAGTTTTAAATATGATAAAAACATTCAAGATGTCTCAAAAATATCAGTCAAACCAGTTTTATTAGCTCCTTGGTCAACATACCAAGTTCAAAAGGATGCGTTATCTCTTAATGAATCAACTAGTAGAACCTTGACGATAGAATTTGAGAAAATTAGTCCATATCAACCACTATGGTTTGTAAATGTTAGTAATCCAATTATGTATTTAGAAGTCAAATATACGACTTCTAATTTAGAACA
>CAZRJV010000005.1:21456-34492 GCA_964600625.1 uncultured Acholeplasmataceae bacterium | reverse complement strand
CAATCCACAATCGCCTTGGGGTCAAAGCTTATGCTGTACAATGGCCTATTGGGGCAGAATCCGATTTTACTGGTATTATAGACCTAATTGAAATGAAAGCTTATCATTACGATGGTGGGATTGATGAAGACACTAAAGAGATTCCAATTCCTGCTAATCTAGTTGATATCGCTAATGAAAAAAGAACGGAATTAATCGAAGCAATTGCTGATTTTGATGAAGAGTTAATGATTATGTATCTGGAAGGAGAAGAACTTCCTTTAGATTTAATTAAACAAACGATTCGTAAAGCAACGTTAGATGTCAAGTTCTTTCCAGTATTTTGTGGGACAGCTTTTAAAAATCGTGGTGTAAAAAAAGTGTTAGATGGAGTAATTGACTATTTGCCCTCACCAGTTGATATTGAAGGCATTATTGGCCATGATCTTAAAGACAACGAAATTATTAGACAAGCCAGTGATAGCGAACCATTCACGGCATTAGCATTTAAAGTAATGACTGATCCTTATGTTGGTAAATTGACATTTTTTAGAGTTTATTCTGGAACAGTTAAATCAGGAAGTTACGTTAAAAATGCTACAAAAGATAAACGCGAACGCTTTGGCCGTATTCTCTTAATGCATGCAAACCATCGTCAAGAAGTTGATGAAGTTTATGCTGGTGATATTGCCGCTGTAGTTGGGCTAAAAGATACAACTACTGGTGATACCCTTTGTGGAGAAAAAGATCATATTATTTTAGAATCAATGATTTTCCCAGAGCCGGTTATTAATATTGCGATTGAACCAAAAACTAAGCAAGACCAAGATAGAATGTCAACAGCATTAATTAAACTAGCGGAAGAAGATCCGACGTTTAGAACTTATACTGACCGTGAAACGGGGCAAACTATTATTGCAGGAATGGGTGAACTTCACTTAGATATTATTGTTGATCGTTTGAAACGTGAATTTAAGGTAGAGGCTAATGTTGCAGAACCGCAAGTTTCATTTAGGGAAACAATTACGACCTCTGCTGATATTGAAGGAAAATTTGTTCGTCAATCAGGTGGTCGTGGTCAATATGGACATGTTTGGATTAAATTCGAACCAAACCCAGGAAAAGGTTTTGAATTTGTTGATAAAATTGTAGGCGGTGTCGTTCCTAAAGAATACATTCCAGCAGTTCAAAAAGGAATTGAAGAAGCTCTTCCAAATGGAATTATTGCTGGTTATCCAGTCTTAGATATCAAAGCAACTCTCTATGATGGATCTTATCACGATGTTGACTCTTCAGAAATGGCCTTTAAGATTGCCGGGTCAATGGCACTTAAAGAATTATCTGAAAAAGGGAAACCAACAATTCTAGAGCCTATTATGAATGTAGAAGTTGTTGTTCCAAATGATTATGTTGGTAATGTCATTGGTGACTTAACAAGTCGTCGTGGACGTTTAGAAAGTCAAGAAGGACGTGGAAACGCCGTTGGAATAAAAGCATTAGTTCCATTGTCAGAAATGTTTGGATATGCAACAGCATTAAGATCAAACACTCAAGGACGCGCGACATTTGTGATGCAGTTTGCTCATTATGAGCCAACTCCAAAGTCGATTACTGAGGAAATTATTAAAAAACGTAGTTCAAATTAATAAAAGATTACATAAAGTAATCCATAAATTACTAATAACTTGCAAAAACTAGTTAATTAGGTTAAAATAATTAAGAGTATTACAACAAAAAAAATATAAAAAAACCAAAATTCTTATAGGAGGAAAATAAAATGGCAAAGAAAAAATTCGAAAGAACCAAACCACACGTTAACGTTGGAACAATTGGACACGTTGACCATGGTAAAACTACTTTAACAGCAGCAATTACTTCAGTTTTGTCAAAGAAGGGATTTGCTGAAAAGAGAGACTACAGTCAAATTGACGGGGCTCCAGAAGAAAAAGAACGTGGTATTACTATTAATACTTCACACGTTGAGTACGAAACTGATAATCGTCACTACGCACACGTCGACTGTCCAGGACACGCTGACTATGTTAAAAACATGATTACCGGTGCTGCTCAAATGGATGGTGGAATCTTAGTTGTATCTGCAGCAGACGGTGCGATGCCACAAACAAGAGAACACATCTTACTTGCTCGTCAAGTTGGTGTACCTAAATTAGTTGTTTTCTTAAACAAAGCTGATTTAGTTGATGATGAAGAATTATTAGAATTAGTTGAAATGGAAGTTCGTGAATTATTATCAGAATATGACTTCCCTGGCGATGACATTCCATTTGTTGCTGGTTCAGCTTTAAAAGCTTTAGAAGGCGATGATTCAAACGAAGCTAAAATTTTAGAATTAATGGAAGCTGTTGACAACTATGTTGACGAACCAATCAGAGAAACTGAAAAACCATTCTTAATGCCAGTTGAAGACGTTTTCACAATTACAGGTCGTGGAACTGTTGCTACTGGACGTGTTGAACGTGGAACATTAAAAGTTGGAGACGAAGTTGAAATTGTTGGTATTAGACCAACTAGAAAAACTGTTGTTACAGGTGTCGAAATGTTTAGAAAATTACTAGATTATGCAGAAGCCGGAGACAACATTGGTGCCTTACTACGTGGAGTTTCACGTGATGAAATTGAACGTGGTCAAGTATTAGCAAAAATCGGATCAGTTAAACCTCATACTAAATTTGAAGCTCAAGTTTACGTATTATCAAAAGAAGAAGGTGGACGTCATACTCCATTCTTCACTAACTATCGTCCACAATTCTATTTCAGAACTACTGACGTAACTGGTGTTATTTATTTAAAACCAGGAGTTGAAATGGTTATGCCAGGAGATAATACTGAAATGATCGTTGAACTAATTCACCCAATCGCTATCGAACAAGGAACTAAGTTCTCAATTCGTGAAGGCGGTAAAACAGTTGGTGCTGGTTCAGTAATTAATATTATTGAATAATTAGCAAAAAAGTTTTAAAACCAAATAAATTAACCGTTCTGGCTTCCAGAACGGTTTTTTTAAAAAAAAATCTTTAATGAAAGTTAAAAACTAATAACATGAACAAAATAATAAGAGTTAACAATGAATATATATTTAATATTTTAATTTGATTAATAATTAGCAGACTCTAGTAATCGATTTATTAATTATTATTTTTACAATTCTATTATGTCTTAGCTTACTGAGTAAAAATGCATCTTATTTTATATAAATTATAAACACATTTTTTGTAGTTTAAATTGTCCATAATTGGTGTATTATGTTATAAAAGAAACCGAAATAAGAGGAGATAAAATGATGTATATAAAAGACAGCTATCTTATTTTAGAAAATGAAATATTATATGGAAATTTTAAAATTATAGAAGGAAAAATTGCTACTATTGATAAAACCAATAACCTATCGAAGGAAACAATGATAAAACATATATCCTAGCGGGATTTATTGATCAACATATTCATGGTGCTTGCTCAGCGGACACCATGGATTTTACTTTAGAGGCTTTAGAAATCATGTCTAAATCAATTACTAAAGAAGGTGTTACTTCTTTCTTACCTACTACAATGACTGGTTCATACGAACATATTTTAAATGCGGTTCATAATGTTAGTGATAATAGAAATAATGTCAGTGGTGCTAATATATTAGGCGTTCATTTAGAGGGACCATTTATTAATCGTGTCTATAAAGAGGCACAACCAGGTGAACATATTCAAGCAATTGATCTTGAAAAATTAGAAAACTGGAATAAACGAAATATTATTAAAATAATTACAGCGGCTCCCGAGTTAGAAAATTTTGATAAATTAATTGAATTTTGCAAGATTAATAACATAAGATTATCAGTTAAACATAGCGCCGCCACCTTTGAAAAAACACAAATAGCCGTTTATCAAGGTGTAAATAACTTTACTCATGCTTATAATGCAATGAGCGGTTTTTCACATCGCGAAGGCGGGGTTGTTGGAGCAATGTTAGTAAATAGTGATGCTACAGTTGAGTTGATTGCTGATGGTATTCACGTTCATGAACCAGCAATTAAGTTATTATATAAAGCTAAGGGACCTAACCGGATTATTTTAGTTACTGATGCGATAAGAGCAAAAGGTCTTTCAAATGGTGAATCAGAATTAGGTGGTCAAAAAGTCAATAATTATAACGGTATTGCAAAATTAGAAGATGGACAACTAGCCGGTAGCGTTTTAAAATACGATGATGGTTTTAGACATGTGCACAAAGTTTTAGAACTTTCTTTAGTTGAGCTTTCTAAAATGGCTTCTTTAAACCCTGCTAGAAATATTGGTGTTTCAGATACAAAAGGAAGTATTGCCGTTGGTAAGGATGCTGACTTAGTTATTCTTGATGAAAATTTAAATGTCATAAAAACTATTGTTAAAGGTAAAGTTGTATATTAAGGCCAAGATTAATTTAAAAGTGTTTAACAGTGCTGATGAATTATATGATTTTGCAGCCAATATTTTTATAACCGAAGTTAAAACAAATCCCCAAGTAATTCTAGGGTTGGCAACTGGTAGTACTCCAATCCCTTTATATGAAAAAATGGTTAATGATTACAAATTAAATAAAACTGATTACTCACAAGTTACGACTTTCAATCTAGATGAATATGTCGGTTTGTCTCCCGAACATCATCAAAGTTATAACTTTTTTATGAATCAAGTTTTGTTTAAGCATGTTAATATTAAATCAAATAATATTCATATACCTTTAGGAATTGCTACAAATTTACAAGAAGAATGCCAAAGATATCACAATTTGGTTTTAAATAATCAAATCGATATTCAATTACTAGGTTTAGGTAGTAATGGTCATATCGCATTTAATGAGCCAAACACAAGTTTTGATAGCGTTACTCAAATTGTTGAATTGACCGAGGAAACAAGACTTGCTAATTCGCGATTCTTTGATAATATAAAAGATGTTCCTACTCATGCAATTACCATGGGACTTTTAGACATTATGAATGCAAAAACAATCATCTTGATAGCTCTGGGCAAACAAAAGGCTCAAGCCGTTTATGATATGTTACATGGTGAAGTCTCTGAAAAAGTACCGGCTTCAATTTTACAAAAACATGAAAATGTTTTAATTCTATTGGACAAGGAAGCAGCCCGAAAATTGAATGACAAAATCAAATAGGTAAATAATTATAGAAAGTTCAGTTTTATTTTGACTTTATTATAAAATAATGCTAACATAATTATGAATGAACTCCGAATCATTCGAGTGGGGGACCCAATTGTTTGGGGTGAATCTCTATCGAGTAAGGCAACTTAATTGCCTGAACCCGTCAGCTAACCTCATAGGAGTGATTAAGCGTATAACAAGGTTATGCGTTTTTTTATTAAAAAAGCATGAGGAGAGGTTTAAAAAATGGAGTTATTATTAAAAGTAGCAATTGTATTATTTGTTGGATTTATTGGTGGACAGGTAGCCAAATTATTAAAACTACCAAGCGTTTCAGGATATCTAATTTTTGGCTTATTACTAGGGCCATCGTTAGGACTTCTTATTCCTAATTTCCAAGGGTTGGTTAATGCTGGAGATCAAACAACTCTAAAATTTATTACTGAGATTGCTTTGGCTTTTATCGCATTTAGTATTGGAAGTGAGTTTAATTTAAAATCAATTAAAAAGACCGGAAAAGAAGTTGGAATTTTAACAACAACTGAAGTTTTTGGAGCGGTTATATTAGTGTTTATTGCGATGTTAGTAATACCCAAACCACAATCATTTAACAATACATATGGTATTACCGAGTATAATATTTTTGCCAAACCAAATGTTGCTTTTGCATTAATATTAGCGAGTATGTCAGCGGCAACCGCACCAGCAGCTACTTTGATGGTAATGCGTCAATATCGGGTTTATGGTCCTGTTTCAAAAATGATTTTACCAATGACTGCTCTTGACGATATCTTTGGTATCGTGATATTTGGATTCTTTATCTCAATTGCGCAAATTTTAGTTCCTACTGGTGAACCACAATCGGCAGCTTTAATGATTAGTAAACCGTTTATTGAGGTTTTCGGATCATTACTGATCGGAACTATTTTAGGTTATATATTAGCGCTGCTTACTAAAAAGTTTGACCGAGAAAGAGATGACATCCAAGTTTTAGCGGTTGCAGCAGTAATATTATCAATCGGTCTTATCTTTTTGTTAAATAGTGAAAATGTATTGGGACAATATGGAATTAACTTTTCACCTTTATTAGCTAATATTATGATTGGAACAATGATTGCCAACTTAGCAAGAAGGCCAGAAAGATCATTTAATGCAGTAAATGACTTTACAACACCGTTTTATGTTATGTTTTTCACACTAGCTGGAGCTAGTTTAGATTTAGGTGTTATTAAAACAGAATGGTTGATTGCTGTTATTAGTATTGTATATATTGTCGCAAGAGGATTGGGTAAATATTTCGGAACCTATTTAGGGGCAGTTGCACTTAAAAGTAATGAAAATATTCGTAAATATCTTGGTCTTGGATTATTACCACAAGGCGGAGTTTCAATTGGGCTATTAGTAATTGTCAGTGTGTCAATGGCGTCGATGTATCCATTAATTTCAACGATTATTATGCTTAGCGTATTAATATATGAAACTAGTGGACCAATTTTCGCTAAAATTGCAATTTCTAAAGCCGGTGAAATTAATGGGTTAGATGAGCTTGAACAATTGTCAAGTGTTGCCGATATCGCATAAAAAAGAAAGGAACTAAAATTATGAACGTTTTATTTATAGTTTTAAACGATTTAACTTACCTAGATGAAATATTAGAAAAGTTTGTTGATCTTAAAGTTAGAGGAGCCACCATTATCGAATCACAAGGAATGGCATCAGCGATTTTACAAAACGAAGGAATGAATATGATGATGAGAGGACTTTTTGCAACCAGAACATCAGATGAACAAAAGTATTCGAAAACCATCTTTACGGTGATTCCTGATCAAGAACAGTTAGATAACACTGTTAGTGCAGTTAGAAAAATTATTGAAAGATCTAAGAAAAAAACCGTTGGCTTTATGTTTGCGGTTCCTGTTTCGGGCATTTATCCTTTAACAGCAAAAACAGATAAATAAATAGCAGAAAAACAATTATTAAAAACCAAAATAGATTCGACTATTTTGGTTTTTTTCAACCATTTAATTATTTAACCACAATCAATTTCGTTTCTTGACTATCAACTGAAATATTGATAAAATTGATTATAAGATTGGGGAGGTAATATATTATGAAATATATTAATTTAGACAAGTATGGAAAACAAACAGACCCTTTCTATTTTTCACTGGAAAAACATCTATTAACACTCTCGGGTGATTTTTCTTTTATCTGGGATGTTTATCCGGCTGTTATCATTGGTAAGCATCAAGTAGCTAAGCAAGAAGTCAACTTAGATTACTTAAAAGATAATGATATTTATCTATTTAGAAGACCTTCGGGTGGCGGAGCAGTTTATAGCGATGAAGGTTGTATTAAATATACTTTCATTTCAAGAAATAAAACCAAAGATGAGATGTATGAACAATATTTAAAGGTGATTCAAAACTTTTTAAAGACTTATGGATTAGATGCGGTTTTTTCTGGTCGAAATGATTTATTAGTCGACGGGTACAAATTTTCTGGTAATGCATATTATCAAACTAAAGATGGCAATGTTTTACACGGAACAATTTTATACGATACTAATATGGAAAAACTATCGCAAGTATTAACTCCTTCAGTTGAAAAACTATCATCTAAAGGTGTTAAGTCGGTCAAATCTCGGGTAATTAATTTAGTAGAACTAATTAAGATTAGTCGTGAAGAGTTTGTTAGAGATTTTAAAAATTTCTTAAATCATAATGAAATATTCTTAACCTTAGAGGAAGAAGTAATCATTAATAACTATAGGAAAATTTTTAATTCAAATGATTATATTTACGGTTTAGAGCCAAAATATCAAAACATCAAATCGCAACGCTTTCCTTACGGTGAAGTAATTATAAACTATCAAGTGGATAAAGGAAAGATCATAAATATCAAAATTTTAGGGGACTTTTTCGAACAAGATGATATCCAAATTTTTGAACAAAGTTTATTAGGACAAGATATTAATAACCTTAAAGTATTAAAGGTTAATCAATACATTGATAATATGAGTGATGAAGATTTTCTTACTCTAATGAAAGGATAAAAATAAATGAAAAGTGAAATTCCTTTTTGGTTAAAAACAACCCCACTTTATGAATTGCTAAGAGAAGCTGGTGGTCAATTTGTTGAGTTTGCTGGTTATTTTATGCCGGTTAATTTTTCAAGAGGCATTGTTTTTGAACATCAAACAGTTAGAAATCAGGTTGGATTTTTTGATATTTCTCACATGGGAGAAATATCTTTAAAGGGTCGTGATGCGTCAAAGTTTTTAAATTACGTTTCTACTAATAACATTGATAAAATCATAGATAACCAAATGCAGTATCAAATTCTTTGTCATGAAGATGGCGGAGTAGTTGATGATATGATGGCTTATAAATTTAGTGAAAGTGATATCTTATTAGTTTGTAATGCTTCTAATAAAGATAAAGTTCATCAACATTTACTAAGTTTAAATAGCGGCTTTGATCTTGAAATAAACGATGTCTCAGATGAATACTCGGCAATTGCCCTACAAGGACCAAAAGCCATTGAAGCAATCAAATTACTAGCTGATTTTAGCAATTTAAATTTCCTAGAGTTTTCAAATAGAAACGACTACTTGGTTTCAAGAAGTGGTTATACCGGCGAAGATGGTTTTGAAATTTATAGTAGTTCAAGTAATATTACCAAATTGGTTAAAACCCTTTTAGATAATCAAATTGAACCAATTGGCCTTGGGGCACGCGATACCCTGAGGTTTGAAGCAGGATTACCACTTTACGGTCATGAATTGGCTGATTTCATATCGCCAATTCAAGCGGGATTGTCATTTGCTATTGATTTTAATAAAGATGATTTTATTGGTAAAAAGGCACTTTTGGAACAGAAAACTAATCCAGAATCTAAAATCTATGGTTTAGAGTTAATTGATAGAGGAATTGCTCGTCAAGGTTATCAAGTATTTAAAGAAGATCAGTTAGTTGGGTTTATTACTTCTGGATTTATGATTCCAGGCACTAAAAATTCTTTTGCCAATGCTTTATTAGAAGGAGCTTTTAAATTGGGTGAAGAAGTAGAAATTGAAATTAGGAATAAACGAGTAAAAGCAATTATTAGAAAGAAAAAATATATTGATAAAAACTATAAAATAAAAGGAGAAAGAAAATGAGATATTATACTAAAACGGAAGAGTGGATTTTAATCAAAGAAGGAAAAGCATACGTTGGACTTTCCAAACACGCAGCAGATGAACTAGGAGATATTGTATACATCGAGTTACCTTCAGTTGGTGAGAAAATTTCACAAGGTGAAGTTTTTGGAACAATTGAATCAGTAAAAGCTGCCAGTGATTTATATCTTCCAATTGGTGGTGTTGTTGAGTCGGTTAATGATGTTTTAGAAGACAGCCCAGAACTAATCAATGAAAATCCGCTTGAAAATTATATCCTAGTCTTAAGCGACTTCGATGAAGAAGAATTAAAAACCTTAGTGTTAAAATAGGAAATAGTAATGTTTAAATACTTTCCTCATACTAAAAATGACATCTCAAAAATGCTTAAAGTGATTGGTAAACCATCACTAGAGAGCCTTTTTGATGTGGTGCCCTTAGAAATAGCACAAAGGTCAAAAATTAGTTTAGGTTCTTCAATGAATGAATTTGAATTAATTGAGAATATGACCGCTATTTCAAATAAAAACAAACAACTTGAAATCTATCGTGGAGCTGGTTCTTATGATCATCATACACCTTCAATTATTCCTTATTTAGTTCAAAGAAGTGAATTTTTGACATCTTATACTCCTTACCAACCTGAAATATCTCAAGGAACCTTGCAATATATTTTTGAATTTCAAACGATGATAACCCGATTAACCGGTTTAGATGTTGCTAATGCATCAATGTATGATGGAGCAACCGCGACAGCGGAAGCCGTTTTAATGGCGGTCGCTCAAACTAATAGAAAAAAAGTTTTAGTAAGTTCAACAGTTAACCCTAGTATTATTGAAGTTATTAAAACATACGCCTATTATCAAAATATTGAGATTGTTGAAATACCTAATATTGAAGGCCATACTTCGCTTGATTTTATTAAAAATCAATCAGATTATGCTGGTGTGGTGGTTCAAAACCCAAATTTTTATGGTCAAATTGAGGATTATTCACAATTTTCTGAATTAATTCATAATAATAAAGGGCTTTTTATAATGAATAATGATCCTTCAACATTAGCGGTAATAAAATCTCCTAAAGAGATAAATGCTGATATCGCCACCGGTGATGGTCAGTCACTAGGCATTCCACTTTCTTTTGGTGGGCCCTACATTGGTTATATAGCTACTACCAAAAAACTACTAAGAAGATTGCCAGGTCGGATTGTGGGTGCGACGACCGATATTGATGGTAAAAGAGGATTTGTTTTAACTCTTCAAGCGCGCGAACAACACATTAGAAGAAATAGAGCTTCTTCCAATATTTGTTCCAACCAGTCGTTAATGGCTTTATGGGTGACGATTTATTTATCCTTAATGGGAAGTGATGGGCTAAATAAAGTTAACGAGTTAGCGTATACAAACAGCCATTACTTATATCAAGAACTATTAAAGACAGGTTTATTTGAAAAAGTATATAGCGAAAACTTTATTAAGGAATTTGTATTAAAAGCTAAATTTGACAGCGATTTAATAGAAAAGAAATTATTAGATAAAAATTATTTGTTTGGTTTAAGGTTAACTAATAACAATGTTTTGTTTGCGGTAACAGAAAAGAACACCAAACAAAAAATTGATCAATTCGTGGAGGTACTGAAAGATGTTTTACGATAAAATAATATTTGAAGTATCTCAAGTTGGAAGAATTGGACATAATTTGAGGACAGGTTCTAATAATATTGAAAATTTACCCAAACATTTATTAAGACAAGATAAATTAGAATTACCTGAAGTAACCGAACCAGATGTGGTTAGACATTTTACTAATTTAAGTGATAAAAATTATGGTGTTGACACAGGGTTTTACCCTCTTGGGTCATGTACTATGAAATATAATCCAAAAATTAATGAGGTTATTGCTTCATTACCAGGCTTTCAGAAAACTCATCCACTAGCTCCGATCGAAGCAAGCCAAGGGTCACTAGAACTAATTTATGAAACTGATTTAATGTTAAGAGAAATTACCGGAATGGATTATTTTTCATTAGCACCATTTGCAGGAGCCCACGGTGAGTTAACAGGTTTATGGATTATCAAAAAATACCATGAATTAAAAGGTGACTTTAAACGGACTAAAATAATTGTTCCAGATAGTGCTCATGGCACTAATCCAGCAAGCGTTGCTATGGCTGGCTTTGAATCAGTTGAAGTTAAATCAAATGATAATGGAACTGTTAATGTCGAATCATTAAAAGAACTATTATCTGATGAAGTAGCTGGTATTATGTTAACTAACCCAAATACCTTAGGGATATTTGAAAAAGATATTTTAGAAATATCTTCACTTATTCATGATATTGGTGGACTTCTATATTATGATGGTGCGAACCTAAATGCATTATTAGGACATGGGAAACCAGCTGATATGGGATTTGATATTGTTCATCTAAATGTTCATAAAACATTTTCAACACCTCATGGTGGAGGCGGACCAGGGGCTGGTCCAGTTGGAGTAGTAAAAAAACTATTTGATTTTTTACCACATCCTATTGTAGAAAAAAATGAAGATAATTTTGAGTTTACAAATCCAGTTCATTCGGTTGGTAGACTTGGTACTTTTTACGGAAACTTTTTAGTAATTGCAAGAACTAATTCTTATATCAAGACTCTAGGTTCTGAAAACTTATCTAAAATCGGTGAGTTAGCAGTCTTAAATGCTAACTATATTAGAAAGTCGCTTGAAAATGATTATTTAGTCGCGATTGATGATGGATGTATGCATGAAGTTGTCTTTGATGGTTTAGTCGATAAATCAACAGGTATTAAAACTTTAGACATCGCTAAAAGATTGCTTGATTATGGAATTCATCCACCAACAATTTATTTTCCATTAATTGTTAGTGAAGCTATGATGGTGGAGCCGGTGGAAACCGAGTCATTGGAAACTATAGATAATTTTATAGATATTATGAAAAAAATATCTAAAGAAGCTAAGGAAAATCCTGACCTGTTGAAAAACGCTCCTCATAACACAATTGTCAGACGACTTGATGAAGTCGGAGCGGCCAGAAATCCTAAAATAACATTTGATGACTTATAATTAGAAAGAGAAATAGTATAATGATAATTGATACCCATTGCCATCTTAATTTTGAAGAATTTGATAATCGTTTAGATGAAGTTATTAATAATGCTTTTGAAAACGATGTTTTAGATATGATAATAATAGGTATTGATGATTTGTCAAATCAAAAAGCGATTAAAATTGCCAATAAATATAATTTAAATGTTTCAATTGGCCTTCATCCGTCAAATGTTGATAAAGGACAAATGTCTGATGTCTATAAATATCTTGATAATGAAAGAGTTGTAGCTATTGGTGAAACTGGAATCGATCTTTATTGGCGCCAAGATAATTTTGAAAAACAAAAGGAATTCTTTATTAAGCATATTGAATTAGCAATTGAAAAACAATTACCATTAATTATTCACATGCGCAATTCATTTACTGAAATCTATGAAATATTAAAGACGTATCGAGGTCTTGTTGAAGGAGTTTTTCATTGTTTTACTTTAGGTGAAGATGAAGCTAAACAAATTATTGATTTAGGTTTTTATATTGGCATCGGTGGTGTCGTAACGTTTAAAAATGCTATAGAGCTTCAACAGGCAGTAAAAACGATCCCGGTTGATAAAATATTGTTAGAAACGGATTCTCCATATTTAGCACCAATGCCTTTTAGAGGAAAACGAAATGAACCA
>CAZRJV010000005.1:0-21356 GCA_964600625.1 uncultured Acholeplasmataceae bacterium | reverse complement strand
AACGGATTCTCCATATTTAGCACCAATGCCTTTTAGAGGAAAACGAAATGAACCAGCATATACAAAGTTTGTAGCAATCAAAGTTGCAGAGTTATTGAACTTGAGTTATCAAGAAATTGCTACTATTACAACAAATAATGCAAAAAATCTTTTTAAACTGAAGGGTTGATAAAAATGAAAAATAAAAAACTATATAATTTATTAGCTAATCAAGGAAAAAGTATTACTTTTGCCGAAAGTATAACAGGAGGAAAATTAGCCGCTAAACTTATTGAAGTACCGGGAGCTAGTAAAGTTATTAAGGAATCATATATTTGTTATAACGATATCTCCAAACAAAAGATTTTAGGAATTTCTAAAGATTTAATAAACCGTTACGGTGTCGTCTCAAAAGAAGTGGCAGAAGCCATGAATAGTGGGCTAAAAGAAATTACCAAAGCTGATGTTTATGTTTCGATAACTGGCAATGCAGGTCCCACTTATCAAAATGGTGGAAATAAGCTTCAAGTAGCCTTTGTTGCCGTAGAGTGCGGGCTTAATAAAAGTGTATTTAAAATTGAGCTGACATCGAGTTCACGGGTGAAGAATATTAAAACTGCCGTGTCTAAAACCTATGACTATTTAATTGATTTATTGGAAACATATTAAAACGATTTGTTATCATATTATCAATAATATGTATTGCTTGTAAAATTTGTATTAGTGTGTTAAAATATAAAACGTTGAAAACCTTGTCACTAACGTGACCAATTGACCAAAAGGAGGAAAAAATATGAGAAAGTACGAAATTATGTATATCATAAGACCAACACTTGAGCCAGAAAAAATTAAAGAAACTGTTGCTTACTTTAATGAAATTCTTAATACTAACAATGCAAATATGTTAGAACTTAAAGAAATGGGTCTTCGTGATTTAGCCTATGAGATTCAACATCATAAAAAGGGCTATTATGTATGGTTACTAGTTGAAGCTGATATTGAAACTGTTAACGAATTTAACCGTTTAATCAGAATTAACGAAAACATTATTCGTTACATCGTTGTTAAAGAAGGAGAGTAATCCAAATGATGAATAGAGTTGTTTTAGTTGGCAGAATTACAAAAGATCCAGAATTAAAATATACGCAATCAAATATTGCGGTTGTATCTTTTACAATTGCCGTTAATAGAATGTTTGCCGATCAATCAGGCGAACGTCAAGCAGACTTCATTCAATGCGTCGTTTGGAGAAAACAAGCCGAAAATCTAGCCAAATATGTTACTAAAGGTCAACTTATTGGAGTTGATGGACGAATCCAAACTAGAACCTATGAGTCGGATCAAGGTACACGCTACGTTACTGAAGTAGTGTGTGATTCAGTTCAGTTTTTAGAAATTAGATCTGATCAACCTCGCTCTGAGTCAAACGATGATTTTTATGAAGCTTCAAGCAAATTATCAGTCGAAGATGATTTACCATTTTAAGGAGGAATAAACAATGCAACAAAGAAGAGGCGGGTTTAAAAGACGCCGTAAAGTTTGTTATTTTACACAAAATAAAGTTACTCACATCGATTTTAAAGATGTTGAATTATTAAAAAGATTTATTACTGAAAGAGGAAAAATCTTACCACGCAGAGTAACTGGAACTAGTGCTAAATGGCAAAGACCGTTAGCTGTGGCAATCAAAAGAGCGCGCCACATGGCACTGTTACCATTTGTCAAAGAATAATTTAAATTGACGACACTTCGGTGTCGTTTTTTTAACAAATTAGACGAAATGATAGTTATATCAAATAATCGGTAATAAGATAATTTATTTACTTGTTAAGATATAATTTTATTTATGTAAAAAAGTAACATTATATGTTAAAATAATAATACAAGGAAGTGGGTGCCGCAGTGAGAAGGTATTTTTATTTAGGATTTTCAATACTATTTATGCTAGGTAGCATATTATTTTATATATTTGGGACCAGCATTTCTTTGGATACCAATGAAGTAGTGGGACTAGTTTTATTATTTGTTGGGTTCGCACTTTTAATGAGTGCTATTTTAATTGTTATAACGTATAGTAAACAACAAGAAGTAAACAATTTACAAAACAGATTACAAGCTTGGACTCAGTTGTCGTATCATGTTAGTCAAGTTGGTGATGAACTATTTAATGAACTTCCAGTTGGTGTTTTAGTTATGGGTGATGATGAAACTGTAAAATGGGCTAATAATTTTGCCTTAAATGTTTTTGGACAAAATGCAATTGGTTCTGATGTTGAAGATTTATCAGAAGATATTAAAGAAAACCTTGACAAGGAAATTAATGACTTTACTATTCAAATTGGCACTGAAAAATATGATATCATTTATAATAAAGAATTAAATTCTGCTTACTTTTTCAATGTTACCAAACGTGAAAACATCATTGAAAAATATCACAACCGCATACCAGCTGTTGGTTTAATTTATTTAGATAATTTAGACGAAGCATTAGCTAACCTAGATGTTTCAGAACAATCGGCTATTAAGGGTGAATATTTAGGGATTATTGCCGACTGGGTTAGTGAGTATGATGGATATATCAAAACATTTAGTGATGAACGTTTAGTAATGAATACTGATCGTCAGAACTTGTACAAGATGATTAATGATAACTTTAAGGTATTAGAAAAGATTAGAGATGTCTCACATTTTCATAATGTTAAAGTAACCGTGTCAATTGGAATTGCTAGTTGGGATATCGATTATGAACAACTCGGCAGTTACGCTCAAAACGCAGTAGAATTAGCTGAAAGACGTGGTGGAGACCAAGTTGTTATTAATATTCAAAACCAAAAGATAGCTTACTTTGGAGCGAAGCAAGACGCTTCAGCAACACATTCAAAAGTTAACACTAGAATCAACGCACATACACTTAAAGAATTAGTTGATAAAGCTAGTAACGTCTTAATCATGTCGCATATACAAACTGATACTGATGCTTTTGGATCTAGTTTAGCAATGTTACAAATGATTCGTTCACACCATCCGGAAAAAGCACAAATTGTTTTTGATGAAGACAAAATTGATCCAACCGTTAGTAAAGTAAGCCAAATATTGACTTCACAAGAACCCGATATGTGGGAATACTTAGTACCAAGTCAAGAGGCCGTTAGACTAGTTAATGATAATACTTTATTAATCATTTTAGATACGCAGTCTCCGGAAATAGTTAGTAGTCCTGAAGTATTAGAAAAAGCTAAAAATGTCGCGGTTATTGACCACCACCGTTCATCTGGTGAATCACCATTTAACGCAGTTTTCTCATACGTTGAGCCTTACGCATCATCAACAATTGAACTACTGGTAGAATTAATGGTATTTTACAGCAGAGATATCTTAATTACACCATTAGAGGCATCAATTATGTATGCGGGATTGGTAGTTGATACTAATAACTTTTTAAACCGAATAGGTACTAGAACATTTGAGGTAGCATCTATTTTAAGAGAATACGGCGCTGACATGATTGAAGTTAATTTATGGTTAAGAAAAGACAAAGAACGTCTCTTAGAAATTAACAAATTAATTTCAAAGATTGATATTTATATGGATAGATTTGCTTTTTCGGTTTCTAATGAGATTTATAAAGACCGAGTTTTATTAGCCCAAGTTGCTGATGAAATGTTACAAATTGATGGTATTGATGCTGCGTTTACAATAACAAGATTATCAGAAGATGTGGTTGGTGTAAGTGCTAGATCGATTCAAAACATTAATGTTCAAATGTTAATGGAAGAGATTGGTGGCGGAGGACATTTAACCGGCGCAGCCGCTCAAATTAAAGACCGTAGCGTTGAAGAAGTTTATTTAAGTATTAAACATTTAATTGATTTAGAGTATGAAGGGGAGGCCGAACAAATGAAAATTATTTTATTAGAAGATGTTAAAAATAGAGGAAAAGCTGATGAGGTCATTACTGTTGCTTCGGGGTTTGCCAATTATTTAATTAAAAATAAAAAAGCTGTTTTAGCAACTGATGAAGCACTAGCTGAATTAGATGGAAAATTAGAAGAAGCAATGAAAAAAGAACAACAACATCTAGAATTAATGAAGACATTGAAAAAAGAAATTGATTCAAAATCAGTTATGATCGGAATTCAAGTTGGTCATGACGGTAAAATGTTTGGGTCAGTTACGACAAAGCAAATTGTTGAAGCCTTTGAAGAACAAAACCAAATTGTATTAGACCGTAAAAAAGTTTCACTCGTTGGTGAAATTAATTCAGTTGGTATTTATTCAGCGGTAGTAAATTTATATAAAGACATTCAAGCACACTTTGAAGTTCATGTTGTTGAGAAATAGGTGATATGATGCAACGACAATTACCAAATGCTGAATTAGCTGAAAAAAGTTTTTTGGGTTCAATATTTTTAGAACCAATTTTAATTGTAACAGCGGCCGATCTGGTTGGACCGGATGATTTTCATAGTGCTAATAATAAAAGAATTTATGAAGTAATGCTACATCTGAATAATCAAGACCAAAAAATTGATTTTGTTAGTATTGGTGAATATTTTAATCAAAATCCTTCTGGTCATAAAGTTAGTTTAGAATATATTCAAACAATTGCCGAAGCTTTTCCTTCAACGGATAATTTTGAAACATACATAGATTTGATTTTGGATGCTTCGATGAAACGGGCATTAATAAAGTTAGCGGGCAATATTAGCGAACAAGGATTTACGAAAAATTTAAGTGCTGACCAATATTTAGATGATGCCGAGAGAAAAATATTCAATCTAAGTACGAAAAGAAAAGTAAGTGACTTTCAAGAAGTAAGACTTATTGCTAAAAGATTTCATGAAAAGACCGAAGCTAATCGTCAAAAGGGCGGCCGGCTGACTGGTCTTGATACTGGATATGAAGCTTTAAATAATTATACAACTGGTTTTCAACCAGAAGAGTTAATAATTATTGCTGCACGTCCAGGAATGGGTAAATCAGCTTTTGCCATTAATCTAGCCCTAAATATCGCTAAACCAAGAAAAGTAAATCAAAAAAATGTTGCTTTTTTTAGTTTAGAGATGAGCAATGAACAAATTGTAGGTAGAATGATTTCTTGTTTGTCAGGCATTGACAACATGAAACTTAGAACGGGTGAATTATCACCAGATGAATGGCGAGAATTAGAAGTTACAGTTAATATGTTAGGAGACCATAAAATTCATTTTGATGATTCTGCTTCATATACAGTTGGTGAAGTAAGAGCCAAATGTCGGAAGTTGAAACAAGAAGACAGATTAGACATTATCATTATTGACTACCTACAACTCTTATCACCTGACAATAAAGTTAATAACCGTCAAGAAGCAGTATCCAGTATCTCTAGATCTTTAAAACAACTAGCAAAAGAATTACAAGTTCCGATTATTGCTTTATCGCAATTATCGCGACAAGTTGAAAAAAGAGAAGATAAAGGACCAGTACTTTCAGACTTAAGAGAATCGGGGAGTATTGAACAAGATGCCGACATAGTAATTTTTCTTCATTCAGAAGACTACTATAATCGCGATAAATCATCAAGTACTGGCGAGATGATAATCAGTATTGCCAAGAACCGCCAAGGGGTTTCAGGAATTGAAATGAACTTTTTATTTGAAGCTAAAAGAAGTCGTTTCTCCTCAATCGCTGATCGTGATCCACAATAGAATGTTGTTTAATTGTACAAAAGCAAAACTAGAAATAGTTTTGTTTTTAATTAAAAAACCAATTATTATGACTAATCATTATAATTGGTATGTAATACCAATTTATGATAAAATAACATAGGTGGTAAAGTGAAAGATAGATTAGAATTAATAGAGTCCACATATAATAAACTCCAACAACGTTTAATTGATGGCATTGACGACGTTAAAGAAATGACTAAAACGATGAAGGAGTTATCAGACCTAGAAGATACGGTAGAAACCTACCGTCTTTTTAAGCAAGTTTCTAATGAAATTGGTGATTTAGAAGAACTTCTTGAAATTGAGGAAGACAAAGATTTATTAGAAATGGCGCAAACTGAATTAGACAATAATCAAGAAAAACTAGAAGAACTTGAAGGTAAATTGAAAATATTGTTACTACCAAAAGATCCAAATGATGGTAAAAACGTTATTATAGAAATTAAAGGAGCTGCTGGTGGTGACGAAGGAAACATCTTTGCTGGTGACTTGTTTAGAATGTATCATCGTTATGCTGAAGCTAACGGTTGGAAAGTGGAAGTCCTTAATGCAATGGATGGCAGCATGGGCGGTTTTACATCAATTGAGTTTATGATTTCAGGTCAAAAAATTTATTCTTTCCTAAAACATGAATCAGGTGTTCACCGCGTCCAAAGAGTACCCGAAACCGAATCTCAAGGACGGATCCATACATCAACAGCGGTAGTATTAGTAATGCCAGAAGCGGAAGAAATTGATCTGCATATCGACTGGAATGATATCAAAGTTGATACTTATAACTCCAGTGGTCCTGGTGGACAATCAGTCAATACCACTAAATCAGCAGTTAGGCTGACACACTTACCGACTAATTTAGTTGTTACTTGTCAAGACGGCAAGAGCCAACATGAAAATAAAGATAAAGCTTTTATTATTTTAAAAGCCCGATTATATGATCAAATTTTACAAGAAAAAGAATCTAAAGAAGGCGAGATTCGCCGTAGTTTAATAGGCAGTGGTGATCGAAGTGAAAAGATTAGAACATATAACTATCCCCAAAATCGGGTTAGTGATCATCGAATTGGATTAACAATTCAACGCCTTGATGCGATTATGGAAGGACGCCTTGATTTAATTTTGGAACCACTAATTAATGAGTTTCAAAAACAGCAATTGGTAACTCAATCATGATTTTACGCGAACTGCTACAATTAGGATTTGATAAGGCAGAAAAAGAAAAAAAAGAAACGACTGCGATTAAGGTATTGCTATCTGGAATTTTAGGAATTAGTCAAAGTGATATTTTTCTGCGGTATAATGATGAAGTTCCTAATGAAATTGCTGAGGAATATTTAGAATTATTAGATTACTATATTTATGATAGTGTACCTGTCCAGTATTTAGTCGGGCATACCTATTTTTACGGCCGTAAGTTTTATGTTGACGAACGAGTCTTAATTCCAAGACAAGAAACGGAATATTTAGTTGATTTTATTAAAAGAAAATTTTCCAATGATTTAAAAGTATTAGAAATAGGTACTGGCAGTGGAGCAATAGCTGTTTCCCTAGCGTTAGAAAAAAACTACACAATTGATGCCACTGATATCGACCCTGATGTCTTAACTGTAGCAAGACTTAACGCCTTTATTAATGAAGCTAATGTTAACTTCTTTCAATCAGATATCTTTGAAGAAGTATATGATAAATATGATCTAATTATTTCTAACCCGCCATATGTTTCAGAATTTGATATGATTGGCCAAGAAGTTAGTTATGAACCAGAAATAGCCTTGTTCAGCGGTAGCTTAGGAATCGAACATATTACTAAAATAATTTCGGATGCAAAAAGATATTTGAAACCTAACGGTTACATTGTTTTGGAACATGGATATAAACATGGAGTTTTAATTCAACAAATAGTTAACGAATTAATACCGGATTTTCGTAGTATAATTTTAAAAGATTTAACTGGAAAAAACAGATTTACTGTCATTAGAAAGAGGAAGTTGTTATGAAAAAAGGAAGCGTAATTATTTTTCCAACCGATACCATTTATGGTATGGCTTCTAAGTTGTATGATAAGGTTGGCTTAGAAAGAATAATGGATATCAAAAAAAGAGATGAAAATAAACAAATACCTGTTTTAATTTCCGATCTCGTTTCAATAAATTTAATTGCTAAGTATGATTCTAAATCATTAGAAGTTATGACCACTTTTTGGCCTGGCGCCTTAACAGTAATACTAGATACGACACCGGAATTTTGTAAAAAAACCGGAGAAAAAACAGTTGCCTTACGAATTCCTAATCATTATTTGGCAATTGAACTAATTCATCAGTTTGGACCATTAAGAACAACATCTGTAAATATAAGTGGTGAATCACCACTTAACACTTATCAAGAAGTTACCGATAAGTTTGGTGATGTGGTAGATAAAATTTATGGTGAACATGTTAACGATTATATTGGGGTTGCATCAACGGTAATCGATTTAACTAACTCCGAAATTAAGTTAATTAGAGAAGGGGCAATACCCTTTTCAGACATTTTAGAAGTTTACAACAAATAATCTACGCCGTAGATTATTTTTTTAAACATTTATGTTATAATTTTAAATAAGAAAAGAGGTGGAAAAATGAAAATAGCAATAGCAAATGATCACGGTGGATTTGAACTTAAGAAACATTTAGTTGAATATTTAACTAACGAGGGTCATGAAGTTGTCGATTTAGGTTCGACAAGCAATGCATCGGTTGACTATCCAATTTATGGAAAAAGAATTGGCGAGGAAATTGTTAAAGGTTCTTACGATTTTGGAATAGCAATTTGTGGCACCGGCATCGGCATTAGTATTGCGGCCAACAAAATTAAAGGGGTCAGAGCTGCTTTAATTTATGATAATAAAACCGCCGTCTTAGCAAAAGAACACAATAATGCTAACATAATTGCTCTTGGTGGAAGAACAACTAAAAATAGACAAGCTGAAGAATTAGTCGAAGCTTTTATGAATGCTCAATTTGAGTCAAGACATCAAAATAGAATCAATTTACTTAGTGAAATGGGGGAAAGTAATGAGTAAAAAACTATTTGTAATGAAGCATCCCTTGATTGACCATAAAATGGCTAAGATCAGGGACAAAGACACTAACTCAAAAGAATTTAGAGAAAGTGTTTCAGAGTTGGGAGCTCTATTAACTTATGAAGTTACAAGAGATTTAGAAACAAATCAAGTTGAGGTTGAAACGCCATTAGGGAAAGCCGATTGCCAAACATTAAGCAAACAAGTCGTTTTAGTGCCTATTTTAAGAGCTGGGTTAGGAATGGTTGATGGAATTCATAATATCATTCCGACTGCCCGAATTGGCCATATTGGACTATATCGCAACGAAGATACACTACAACCGGTTGTCTATTATGCTAAATTTCCTAAAAACGTTAAAGATAGTTTGGTTATTGTCTTAGATCCAATGCTCGCAACTGGTGGAACAGTAAGTAAAGCTATTGATATCTTAAAAGAACGCGGGGTCACAAAGATTAAATACGTTGGTCTTGTTGGCTGTCCTGAAGGCGTAGAAAGGCTGCAATCAGATCATCCTGATGTTCCGATATATTTAGCGGCTTTAGATTCACATTTAACTGATAATGGTTATATTTATCCTGGTTTAGGCGATTGTGGGGATCGACTATTCGGGACAAAATAAAAAATGATCCCACAACTGATGTATTTAATGGGATTTCTATTTGGTTTTTTCTTTACTTTTATAATTTTAAGAGCAATCCAATTTGAAAAGATATTTACCAAAGGGAAACTATTTGAAATTAGAATTGCCTATGTTCTAGTAAGTATTATAGGGGGACACTTAATTGGGCATATGGCGTACTTTATAACAACATTATTTTAACGAGCTAGAAGAATTTCTTCTAGCTTTTTTATTTCAAAAAAGTGATGTCTAATTTTTTCAAAATGATCAAGTTGAGTAATCGCAACCGTGTATGTTACATAATTTGAAAAGTCTTTACTTAATATTTCTTCATCTTTAAGTAAAAAATCAACGTCGCTAATCTGATCATAGTTAAAATAGACTTTGTATTTAGTGGCAGGTATTAATTGATAAAATTCGGCTTGTTTTAAAATGCTACTAACATTATTAGAATAAGCCCTTATTAAGCCTCCTGCACCAAGTTGAATTCCACCATAATATCTAATGATTACGGCCAGGATGTTAGTTATATTGTTTTGTTTTAAAACTTCTAACATGGGAACGCCAGCAGTACCAGCTGGCTCACCATCATCATTAGAACCGGCGTATTCCCCGTTATTACCTAAGACATAAGCTGTGCAATAGTGAGTTGCTTTGGGAT
This sequence comes from uncultured Acholeplasmataceae bacterium, assembly GCA_964600625.1. Classification (GTDB taxonomy): domain Bacteria; phylum Bacillota_I; class Bacilli_A; order Acholeplasmatales; family Acholeplasmataceae; genus DUQW01. Next base: position 11,328 of record CAZRJV010000005.1, on the reverse strand, counting down.
AATTTTTTTTAAGATCATTAATAATTGGTAAAAGATCCGATTCATTTTTAATCGGAGTAATTACAGTTATAAATCTCGATTTTTTAATTATTACTTCTTCAGTAACTTGATTTTTTAAATGTTTCATACTATAAGAATTATAACATATGTATTTATTATGTTATAATAAACATGGTGAAATTATGAAAAAAGCAATCAAATTTATTGAAAAACTCGAACAATTTGGCTATGAAGGATATCTAGTTGGTGGATCGGTTAGAGACCATTTATTAAAACTAGGTTCTTTTGATATTGATATTGCTACTAACGCTACACCAAATCAAATTATGGAATTATTCAAATCTGTTCCAACCGGAATAAAATATGGAACGGTGTTAGTTTTATATGAGGATAAACAGTTTGAAGTAACGACTTATCGAAAAGATTTTATATATAATAATAACCGTCATCCGGAAAAAGTTATGTTTTCTAATGACATTAATGAAGATGCTCAAAGAAGAGATTTTACCATCAATGGTTTATATATGGATAAAAACTATCAAATTATTGATCTTGTTAATGGTAAAGCTGATTTAGATAACCGAATTATCAAAACAATCGGCAATCCCGATCAACGGTTTCAAGAAGACGCGTTAAGGATGTTAAGAGCATTTTATTTTGTCTCAAAACTTAATTTTGATATTGAAGTAAATACTATGGCTTCAATTCAAAAAAACGGACATTTAATAAAAAATGTTTCGTCTGAACGAGTTTACCGAGAATTAACTAAAATGTCTAATCATTTTAATTTATTAAAGGCGATAAGAGCGCTTTTGATAAGTGAAATTGATATTTATTTACCCGGTTTGTCAAAGGGATTAAATTATATGTCCGACCATGAAATAATGTTTCATGATAAGATGTTTTGGGCGTTTTGTTTTTACTTAAATGGCTATGTTGATGACTATTGGAAATTATCAAATGCCGATAAAGGTTATTATCAAGATATTATTATATTGTTAGATGAAAAAACAAATTGGGATAATATCACATTATACAATTATGGAGATGATGTTTTAATTGATGCCGCTAAGATAAACGCTTATCTAAAGAAAAAGCCGATCACCGTCCTTGAAATCACTAAAAAACTACGCGAATTGCCGATTAAAAGTGATAGTGATATTAATATTACAAATGAAGAAATTATCAAAATAATGGCTATTTCTCCTGGTGCTTGGTTATCAAAGTTAAGAAAAGAATTAGCTAATTTAATACTACTTAATAAACTTGATAACAATCAACAAGAAATAATTGAATTTATAAAGAAAAGGAAACAAAATATATGAAAACAAAAAAAGACACATTTAAAATCATTGGCAAAGTAGATGCGATTAATCAAGGTTTAAACTTTTATAACACGACTATTTTTGATGTTGAGAAAAATGCAATAAATATTAAGTTGCGTGAAAATATCGACCAAGTCACTATTGGGCAACTTTATCAGTTTAGTGTCAAGGTTTCTCAAAGAGAAGAACGACCAGACGAAAACATTTTAACAGCGGTTTCAATCAATCCCGTTGAGGATGTATTAGAATTAGATGAGATAACTAAACTCTATCAAGCGTTTTATGAATTTGCTCCAATTGAGGCCAAAGAATTGACGATAACAATTGAAAAATATCTTGATAAAATTAACAATCAAATACTAAAAGATATTGTAATAGAAATCTATAAAAAATATAAGAATCACTTCTATATTCATCCGGCCGCAACTAAGTTTCATCACGCCTATGTCGGCGGATTAGCCTATCACACTTTAAATATGTTAAGAATTGCTGAGCAAATGTGTATTATCTATCCTTATTTAAACAAAGACTTATTACTAGCTGGCATTATTATTCATGATGTCGCAAAAATTGATGAGATTTCTGGTGTTGATGGTGAGTATACCAATGAAGGACTATTAATCGGTCATATTGTTTTAGGAGTTAGCTTAATTGATAAAGTTGCTATTAAACTAAACTATAGTGAAAAAGAAGAAGTATTATTATTAAAGCACATGATGGTAAGTCATCATGGGCAACTAATATTTGGTTCACCTAAAAAACCACAAATTGCCGAAGCTTATATGTTGTGGTTTATTGATAACATTGATTCTAAATTTCAAGTTATTGGCGAAACATTAGATAATACATTAGATAATAGTTTCACAGCGGCTATCCCAGTGGCTGATAAAACTAGATTCTTAAAACATTCATTAACTAAAAAGTAAATCAAGGTAAAAAAAAGACTTCATGATGAAGTCTTTTTATTAAAAATTTTTATTAATTATGAATAATTATTGAAAGATTTCAAACCAATTGCCCCATAAAGCATCAAATGCTGGGTCTTGGCCGATTAGATAGTTAAACATTTGGTTTTGGTTAATCTCTCTCATGGTGTTAAATTTGGTTTGGTTATCATTACTGGTAAATGTTAATCCGTTGTTAACTAGTAAACGATAAACGATTTCACTCTTCATTTGATTAGATTCGTATCTTGATTTTACTTGTCCAAATTGAGCTTGAAGAGCGGAGACTACTTTAATTTGAACTGCATACTCTGACGCTAATTCTTTCAAATAAATTTCAATTTGAGTAGCGTTAACAATATCTTCTTCGTTAACACCACTTAATTTATTACCATCGCTATCAGTTATTTCTGATAAATGAGTTTCATTATTTTCATCAACATCTAATTTAGCAGAAGCCATTTCACCAACACCAGTTGCCATAATTATATGCCAACCAAATGCAGTTTGAATTTCTTCAATATGACCGTTATCAGGATCAAATGAAACATCGCCTGTAAAGAAGTCTAAGAATGGAAATTGAGCTGTTGTGTAGTCTTTTACAATTTCACGAAGTGCTTTAGCGCGGTTGTAGAATACTTCATCTAAACGAGAAGAACTTGTTAAGAAGTTTGATGAGTTAGTAATTTCACCTAAAGTTTCTTGTTTTAATCTAAATCCAAAACGTTTGAATTCAGCCCATAGATGTTCTTTATCATATTCATCTTCAGAAGGTAATCTAGTTGAATCATTAAAGTCAGCAATTAAGCGGTCTAGTCCACGTTGTTCTGTAGTTTCTTTACCGATTCTTTCAAAGATTTCAGCAATAAATAATGGTAATAATCTGTGTGCTTCAGCTAATTCATCTTCAGGAAGTTCATTTGGATTATCTGGAGTTCCATCTAGGTCTCTATCTAAATAAATTAATAAATGAGATGCATTTAATGACCAGTAGCTTTGATAGATTTGTGCAGAAACTGTTGCAAATTTTTCATAAATGTCATCATATTGGTTTTCTAAGTCAGCAGTATATAACTCATTTACTTTTGGTAAAACGAAAGCTTTGTCAATTGCTTCATCAACTGATAAAGCGCGGAAAGCAAGTAATAAGAAGTTATCTTTTCCAATTGATGCTGGATATCCACTTGATTCATATTGGTTTTGAGCAAAGGCAGTTAACATGTTTTTCATTTGTTCGTCATTTGATTTATGTTCATCTGCAGTAATTTCACTGTAGTAGTCATCACGTAAAATTTTATTAGTTAATAAGTCACTTGCTAAACTAATACCAAATGATTTTTCAGCTTCAACGTAAAACTCATCAACAGTAACAACATGGTCTCCCATTTCCGCTAAAATGTCATTATCTTTCATTTTAGTAGCGCCTCTGTATTCATTAGAACGTTCGAAAAGCATTCTTAGAACTGGATCATAAAGATTTAATTTATGTTCATTTTTAAACTCAGTTACTTTGCCATTGATGTAAGTATCAGTTAATCTCTTTTCAGCAATTTCAGTTTTTAATTCAGTAATTAATTCATCGTTGCCTTCTAAGAATTCATCTTCATCTTCATTTAAAACGCCTTCTTCAGTATTAGCATCATCACCAAATTTGTAAACTAGGTAAACATAGTCACCAAATGTGTTGGCTCTTTGTGAGTATTGAACATCAGTAGAAGAATCATCTGTTGGAACTTTTAATGCCGTATAGATGTGAGTTCTTAATGAAGTGTTAGTAAAATCATCATATTCAAACTCAGTATTAAAGTCAGAATAGGTTTTATTTCCAAATTCATCAGTTACAACTACTTTAATTTCACCAGTTGAAGCATCGATTACTTCAAGTTGTTGTGAATGAGTTAGATTGTGAGCTTTTACCATGTAGTCTAATACTTGTTCAGCTGTGAAAGCAATATCCGCACCTAAACCTGTACGGTTTTCGTCAAATGAATAAGCATCGTAGTATTTTTGGAAGTCTTCTTTAGAAATCTCTACCCGATTACCACTTTCATCTTCATATTTAATCTTTTTATTGACTAAGATATCTTTAACATGTTTGTAAGCTGAATCTTCAACATCAATGTATCCTTCTTCATTAGAATCAATAATTGCGATATTAGGAACTTGGAACCACTTACCAGCACTAGAAATTTTGATTGATAATTTTCTAAATGCAGCACGTTGTTCGTTTAAGTTTAAAAACTCAGTCCAGAAAGCAGAGACGTTGTAACGGCCTTTACGGTTATTTTTATAATATTTTACAACTTCTGAATCTTCAATGAATTGATCAGAATCTTTGTCTTCTAATTCAACGTCTAGTTTTTCTTGGGCGAAAATCTTTATAGCCATTCTTTGTTTGTAAAGATCAAGGAAGGTATTAGAGTAGCCATCAAAAGTTGCAGTTGTCATTAACTCAGTTACTAATCCATCTTTTTGGGTTGGTAAAATTTTACCAACGATGACTAAGTTATCAACGAATTGTAATACTTTTGGACGTCTAACGTCGTCGTCTTCGTATTTTTCTTGTAGGACTTCAATATCAGCGGAACCAAAGACTGCTGTATTAATAGCTTCTTCAATATAAAGACGGTGGTCTTCGTTATTGTAATCAACTTTTGCGTAGTATTCAGCAAAAACTTTTTGATCCACTAAAGTTTGTAAAATGTTTAAACCATCGAAACGGAATTCGTTATATAATTCCTTTTTTGTAACTTGATGACTACCAGCACTAACATAAACTGAATCGTCAAGACTACCAGTAGGGAAAGCATCTTTATTTGTCCCACAAGCAGTTAATAAAACAGTTGTAAATAGTACAAGTGCCAATAGCATTAGTTTTTTAACAATTTTATTCTTATTCATAATATTTTTTCACTCCTTAAGTTTGTTTTTAAAAATAATACAAGCATAAATTATATTAACACTTTTATACTATAAAAGCAAATTATTAGTTAACAAAAACCAATAAATATCGCATATTCATCTATGTATGATAAAATAGTATTGGTGAAAACATGGAAATTAGAGTACTAGCTAGTGGATCAAAAGGAAATATTATATCGTTAATTACGGATAATAAACATATCTTAATTGATGTCGGTATTTCTTTTACTAAAATTAATAAAAAACTAACTGAATTTAACTTAAAAGTACAATCGGTAAGTCATGTTATTTTAACGCATGAACATAGCGACCACACATACGGGTTAAGAATATTATCTAACAAACATAAAAACTTCAAACTCTTTTTGACAAGAGGGACAATGGATGGTATTAATTTGGAAACTAAAAAAAGTATCAATGATTATGAATTTATATATCCTGAAAAAGAGTTTATGATTGACAATATTTCAATCTATCCAATCTTGATTAGTCATGATGCCAATGAACCAATTGGATTAGTAATAAAATCAAATGGAAAAAAAGCAGTTTTCATCTCGGATACGGGATATATTCATAAAGATTACTTTGACATTATTAGTGATGCTGATTTTTATTATCTAGAAGCAAATCATGACGAAATAATGTTAATGCAAAGTCGAAATCGACCTCATGCTACTAAAATGCGAATTTTAGGAGAAAGAGGACATTTATCAAATAATGAAGCAACTAGAATTTTAAATGAAGTTATTAAATTAAAGCGTCCTGTTTGGGCGATTGCCCATATCTCTGAAGATTGCAATTCAGTTGAAAAAATTGAACAAGCAATTGTTAAAAATTTCAGTAATCCGTTTAAGACTAAAGTAATTTATACTTCGCAAGAATCAACCGAGGTAATTAAGGTATGAAAATTATCGCAGTTGGTAAAATAAAGAAAAAGTTTGTTGAGGACGGCATTAAATATTTTCAAAAACAACTAACAAAACTTGAAATTATTGAGGTTAAACAATCGACAATTGAACAAGAAGGTTTGGCTTTGATAAGCAAAATTAGAGAAAGAGATTATGTAATTGTATTAGATATCTTGGGTCAAACATTTTCAAGTATAGGGTTTGCAAAAAAACTTGATGAAATTAAAACAATAAATAGTGAAATAGTCTTTGTGATTGGTGGTTCAATTGGATTAAGCGAAGAAGTTAAAGCACGAGCTAATTTAGCAATCAGTTTTTCTAAAATGACTTTTCCACACGAATTATTTAGATTAATGTTAGTTGAACAGATTTATCGAGCAGAATCAATTTCAAATGGGAAACCATATCATAAGTAAATTTTAGGATAAACTAATTAAATTAACATAATTATAAATTATAGATGACTTTTTGCAATAAAAGTTGTAAAATATTATTATAAGTGAAAGGAGTAATTATTCATGGCAAAAAAAGGAAAAGATTCAAATAAACCTGGTTTCATTGAGGGGTTTAAAAACTTTATTTCAAAAGGTAGTGTTATAGATTTAGCAATTGGGGTTATTATTGGAGCTGCATTTGGAGCGATTGTTACTTCATTAGTAAATGATGTTATCATGCCACCGATTGCTGCTTTATTCGGTGATAAAGGATTTGATCAATATTACTGGGTTATTAAAGGCTTGGATCCATTAGATCCGTTAGTTCTTGATGGAACTGCTAAAGTAGGTGCAGTGATATATTACGGCAAATTTATTCAAACAATAGTTAACTTCTTAATTATTGCATTTGTTATTTATGTTGTATTTGTGGTAGTTATCAAAGGTGCCCAAAAACGAGCGGCTGAACGTAAAGCTGAACTAGAAGCAAAAAATGCATCACCAGTTGAACCAGTTATAGAGCCAGAACCGGAAATTCCAGCCGACATTCAACTTTTGACTGAAATAAGAGACCAATTAAGGGATTTAAATAAGGGAAAATAAGCTCAAAGATAAGTCAAAATAATTGGTAATTGAGTTTAAAAAGGTCCCTGGACCTTTTTTTACTAAGACGGAGGGATGAAATGAATAAGTTGAAAGTACATAAAGATAATCCTAATCATCGGTCAATAATAAAAGTAAAAGGTGTTACTTTTGGTGATGGTTCTTTTAATTTAATTGCGGGACCTTGTGCGGTTGAAAGCTATCAATCACTTGATGAAACAGCTCGCTTAATCAAAAGTCGTGGCGGCAAACTATTAAGAGCGGGGACTTATAAGTTAAGAACGTCACCATATACATATCAAGGTTTAGGCAAAGAAGCGGTTCAGATTTTATATGACATCGGAAAGAAACATGATTTGATTACCGTTTCAGAAATCCCCGGTATCGCTGAGTTAGAACTTTTTATTGACAAAGTTGATATTATTCAAGTAGGAACGAGAAATATGGATAATTATCCATTGCTTCAAGCATTAGGAAAAACTAATAAACCAATTATTTTAAAACGCGGTTCAGCCGCGACGATAGAAGATTGGTTGTTTGCTGCTGAATATATCTTAAAAGGTGGAAACAACCGCGTAATATTATGTGAAAGAGGTATCAAGACATTTGAAAATTATACTCGAAACACTCTAGATTTAAGTGCTGTTTTGGCAATTAAACATCTCTCTCATTTACCGGTCATTGTCGATCCTTCGCATGGAACCGGAATTGATTATATGGTTAGTGATTTCACTAAAATTGCTAAGTTTATGGGTTCTGATGGAGCCATGATTGAAATATCTAAATCGCCTGAAACCGCATTAAGTGATGGTTTCCAGACGATTGACTTTAACGAATATGAAAGGTTAGTTGAAGAGTTATGGAAAAAGTAAAATTACCTAAGCATCAAATATTAATTGATTATTCTTTTGATAATTATGATATTCATTTCGATGAAGTTAACAACTCTAAACGAGTTTTTGTCATAACTGATCAAACCGTTTTCAATTTGTATCATTCGGAGTTTATAAAAAAAACTAAAAGAGAAGTCTTTTGGCATATTTTAGTTCCGGGTGATCAATCAAAAAATACCAAAAGTCTTCTTGACATAACTCATTTCTTATTAGAAAAGGATTTCAAAAGACAAGACTTAATTGTTTCTTTTGGTGGAGGGATGATAACTGATATTGCTTCAATGGCCGCTTCGATTTTCTTTAGAGGTGTCAATTTGATCCATATTCCGACCTCACTAATTTCTCAAGTTGATAGTTCAATTGGGGGAAAAACCGGAGTAAATTTTGAAAGTTATAAAAACGTCTTAGGAACTTTTTATGACCCGAATTTAGTTTTAATTGAAACCGACTACTTAAAGTCATTACCTGAAAGAGAAATAGTTAATGGTTTAGGGGAATTAATTAAAGCCGGATTTATTGGCGATGAAAAGATCTTAAAAGCATTAGAAAAAAACCGAAATGAATACTTATCACCAAAATTAATTCAAAGAGCAATTGAAGTTAAAAAAGAATATGTAGTGGAAGATTATTATGACAAGGGAGTCAGACATGTTTTAAATTTAGGTCATACCTTTGGTCATGCTATTGAATCAGCTAGTAATTTTGCTGTTTCCCATGGTCAAGCAGTAATAACAGGCATGCTTAAAGCATTGGAAATTGGCGTAATGATTAAAGTAACAAAACCAAAAGTTTTACAAAGATTACAAAAAATTGTTTCTTATATTGGTCTTGAAATACCAAATATACCTTATTTAGAATATCGTAAATTTTTATTAAAGGATAAAAAAAGTTTTGATGAAGGTATTAATTTAACTTTACTAGAAGATATTGGCAAACCAGCGATGATTCAATTATCATGGACAAAATTAGATGAATTGGCTAGTAAGGAAGACTAAATTGGAAGGGGTTGTTAAAATCCCTAGTTCTAAATCACTAACGCTAAGAGCAATTATTATCGCTAGTCTTTGTGACGGAAAGAGTATAGTTGAATCTTATCTAAAATCAGATGATACCTCCGCTACCATTAACTCTTTAAGGGATGCCGGTATTGTTATTGAAACTCATGAAAATCATTTAGTTATTTATGGCAATACTTTTAAAAAAACTGATAAAGTTTTTAATGTTGGATCATCAGCAACTGCATTGCGATTTTTAATCCCAATCTTTTTAGTTAAATTAAAGGAATTTAAAATAACTGGAAATGACGATTTATTAAAACGACCAATGGATTCTTTTTTTAATTTTTTTGATAAATACAAGATAGATTATTTATTGGATGAAGATATTCTAACTATCAAGGGTGACCTTAAAGCTGGATTATATGAAATTGATGGTACTGTTTCTTCACAGTATACTAGTGGCCTTTATTTGGCGCTTGCGACATTTGAAGAACCATCAAATATCGTTATAAACAACCAATTAGTGTCAAAGCCATATCTAGATATGACGATTAAAATGGCACAATTTTTTGGGATAAGTAATTTTAACAAGACCGGAAATTTAATTAAAATCGGGCCTAATAACAAATATATTTCAACTAGTTATCAAGTAGAAGGTGATTATTCTCAAGCAGCTAATTATTTGGTATTAGGAGTTTTAGGTTATAAGATTAAAATAGAAGGGCTATCTCTAAATTCATTACAAGGCGATTATGCTGTTATTGATTTTATTAACATTTTAGGCGGTAAATGTCATTGGGAAGGCAAATATCTCCAATGTGTGCCTGGTAATTTAATCGGCGCGATTATTGATTTAGTTGATAATCCGGATTTGTTTCCAATTTTATCGGTATTAGCAGTTTTTACTAGTGGTACTACTGAATTTATTAACATAGAAAACCTTAAGTATAAAGAATCGAATCGGATTAATTCAATAACAACAGCGTTTGATACAATCGGTATTGAATATCAAATGGGTAAAGACTGGATTAAAATATATGGTAAAACACCAAAGCCAAATAAAATTTTAAATGGGTTTAATGATCACCGTGTTATAATGGCTTTAACAATTCTAGCTATTGCTAGTCAACAAACATTTGTCATTATTAACACAGAAGGAATTACTAAAACTTATCCTAATTTCTTCGAAGATATTAGGCGATTAGGAGGTAATATTGAAATGAAAACAATTGATGAAATAAGAAAAGACATCATTAATATTGATAAACAAATGATTGATTTGTTTAAAAAAAGATCGGAAAATGTTATGCTTATTAGCCAATCTAAAAAGCAATTAGATTTACCGATAATTGATAAAGATTATGAAAAAGTTCAATTAAAGACGCATCTTGATTTATTAGCAGATAAAAATATTGAAGGATATTATAAAGATTTTTATGCTAAAATTTTAGATATTAGTTATTCCTTACAAGAAGGCGCTCCTAAAATGGGCCTTTTAGGAAAAGGTCTGACTCATAGTTATTCTTCAAAATTACACCATATTATTGGTCGGTTAAACGATTATAAATATGATTATTTCTTAATTGAAATTAAGGATGAGGAAGAATTAAAAGAAGCTTTAAATAAAATTAGAAATCATGAATTTAAAGCCTTTAATGTTACGATGCCTTATAAACAATTAGTTATTAAGCATCTAGACTTAATTACCAACAACGTTTATTCATCAGGATCAGTTAATTTAGTTTATCTAAAAGATGGTAAACTAATCGGTGATAATGTTGATTATGATGGCATTGTTTATAGTCTTTCTAAAATTAACATAAATTTGAAAAATCAAGACATTTATATTCTTGGAACTGGCGGAACTGCTCAAACCATCGCAGCTGTTTTTGATTTCCAAAAGATTAAATATACTTATGTTTCTAGGAATAAACACGATAAATCAGATTTAAATCCGGTTATTGATTATGATGACTTAAAAGAAAGAGACAATTACGTGATTATCAACGCGACACCAGTTGGAATGTTCCCGAATGTTGATAATATGCCTATAAATTTCGAGTTAGTAAGAAAAGCTAATTATGTTTTTGATGTTATTTACAATCCAACACCGACTAAGTTAGTTCAAAATGCTAGTCGTGGATTAAACGGTTTAGATATGTTTGTTGTTCAAGGGATACAATCATTTAATATTGTGTTTAATCGGAATATGATTATTTCCAAAAAAACCGTTGAAGCTATTAAGGAAGGGTTAAATGAATAGTGTTTTTCAAGGAAAAAAACTTAAATTAACAATATACG
>CAZRJV010000004.1:0-34880 GCA_964600625.1 uncultured Acholeplasmataceae bacterium | reverse complement strand
AGTTTGAAATGATAGTTACTAAAATTAAAGTTAATCAAGATTACTATTATATTGGATTAGACGAAATTGGAATTACCTTCATTAGCGATCCTAATGGAACTATTGGCGAAATATCTAGTTGGTTTGATGATGTTATTTATCAAGAGTTTGATCGCAGAATTCCAATTATTGAAGAACAACTTTCAAACTATTTAAATGGCGAAACAACAGTAATTGATTTACCAGTGCATTTAATAGGTACTCCCTTTCAGGTGTCAGTATGGAAAGAACTTACAAAAATTCCTTATGGTCAAACAACTACCTATTTAGAGGTTGCGACTAGATTAGGAGATCCAAAAAAAGTTAGAGCAGTTGCTAATGCAATAGGTCGAAATCCAATTTTATACCGCATTCCATGTCATCGTGTAATAGGTAGTGACGGTAGTCTAAGAGGTTTTAGTGCCGGATTGGACCTAAAGAAAAAACTATTAAATATGGAAGCCAACCAAATTCTTTATTAAAAAATCACAGATTGTGGCAAATTATTGCTAATATTTAGTTATTCATTGCCTTTTTAAAATATTTAATGAATATCGTGTGGTATCTTTAAAATATTTATTATATTTGCTATAATGATGGTAGATATTATAGTTTTTTATGGAGGATAGCGCATTGTTAGTGAATAAGATTAAATTTGCTATTGCAAGTAATGACGCTGAAAGCAAAACGTCTAACTTTTTTGTTAGAGGTTTTTTAATTTAAAAGGGGCATTTTATGAGGAAAATAGATGTGACAATCGTCAGTAAAAAAGTTGAAGAAGCTTTAATTAAAGCAAACAAGGTTTTGCCTGAAAATGTATATGCTGCTTTAAAAAAAGCAATTGATCAAGAGTCTGAAAAATTAGCAAAAGATGTTTTAGGACAAATTGTTGAAAATGCTGATTTAGCCAAACGTGAATTTGTCCCAATGTGTCAAGATACAGGAATGGTAGTTGTTTTTTTAGAAGTTGGTTTTGAAGTTTCTTTTAACGGAAATGTATATGATGCCATTAATCTTGGGGTTAAAAACGCTTATGAAAAAGGCTACTTAAGAAAATCAGTAGTTGACCCAATTAGTAGAGTAAATACAAAAGATAATACACCAGCAGTTATTAATACTAAATTAGTGCCTGGTGATAAAGTAAGAATTATCGTAGCTCCAAAAGGAGCTGGTAGTGAAAATATGAGTCAAGTTGTAATGCTAACTCCGGCTCATGGTATTGAAGGTATTAAAAAAACAGTCTTAAATGCTATTTTTAATGCCGGTGGAAAACCTTGTCCGCCGTTAATTGTTGGAATTGGAATCGGTGGAAATCTTGAAAAATCAGCAACTATCGCTAAAGAGGCTATACTAAGGGAGTTAGACGATATTAATCCCGATCCGGAGTTACAAAAGTTAGAAGAAGAGTTACTAAATGAAATTAATGAGTTAGGTGTTGGACCAATGGGGTTTGGTGGTAAAACGACGGCAATTGGTGTTAAAATCGCCAAATATCCTACTCATATCGCGAGCTTACCATTAGCTATTAATATTCAATGTCATGCTGCTAGACATATTGAGCTTGTAATTTAGGAGGATTGTGAAATGAAAAAAATATCTAGTCCAATAACCTTAGAACAAGTTAAAGACCTAAAAGCCGGCGATATTGTCTATATCACTGGAACCATTTTTACTGCTAGGGATGCAGCCCATAAAAAGTTAGTTGATGATTTAAAAGCTGGCAATGAACTTAATATTGATTTGAAAAATGCAACCATTTATTATGTCGCTCCAACGCCAGCACTACCAGGTCAAGTAATTGGTTCAAGTGGCCCGACTAGTAGTTACCGGATGGACCCTTTTACTAAAGATTTATTAGAAGCAGGCGTAAAAGTTATGATTGGTAAAGGACCAAGAAGTAACGAATATAAAGAGTTAATACAAAAGTATCAAGCCGTCTATATTTCAGCAATCGGTGGAACGGGTGCCTTAACCCAAAAATCAATTACAGCTTCTAAGGTTGTCCGTTATCCGGAATTAGATGCGGAAGCGATTAGGGAACTTGAAGTTAAAGATTTTTATGGAATAGTTGCTAATGATATGTACGGTGGTGACCTATTTTTAGAAGGTATCAATAATTACTTAACAAAAGGAGAACAAAAAAAGTGATAATTAAAGATGTAATTGTCTCAAAAAGTCGTAGTGGTTTTTATTATGATGATCAAAAAGCTATTAAAGGTGGTCAGTTAGAACATGATGGTTTTTTCTACCACGGGAAACCTTCAACTGCTGGATTTGAACATATTAGACACGCCGGTGAAGCAATTTCACTTCAAATCATCCTTGCTGACGGAACGGTCGGGTTAGGAGATTGTGTAGCAGTCCAATATTCGGGAATTGATGGAAGAGATCCACTGTTTCTGGCTAAAGATTATTATGAGTTTATTATTGATGAAGTTGTGCCAATATTAAAAGGGCATCAAATTAATTCGTTTAGGCAATCTGCCGAATATTTCGATAGTTTGTTAATTAATGAAAAAAGGCTTCATACAGCAATAAGGTATGGTCTAACTCAAGCTTTATTGTCAGCAGTTTCTAATTATAAAAAAACAACAATGGTTGAAATAATTAGAGGTGATTATAATTTAGAATCACTTGAATTAAAAAGAGTACCAATTTTTACTCAAAGTGGTGATGATAGATATTTAAAAGTCGATCAAATGATAATTAAAGAAGTAGATGTTTTACCGCATGCACTAATTAATAATGTTGAGACTAAACTAGGACATCAAGGAGAAATATTAAAAGAGTATTTAGAATGGGTCGTAAATCGAATTAACACTAAAAAACGGCGTCAAGAATATCAACCTGTCATTCAACTAGACGTTTACGGTACTTTTGGTGAAGCTTTTTCAAAAGATTTAGATAAGATAGCTAATTATATTATTGATCTAGAAAAAATTGCTTTTCCATATTTATTAAGAATTGAAGGTCCCATTGATTTTGAATCAAGAGAAAATACCATGGAAGCTTTACAAAACTTAACTAATAAATTGAAAGTCCGAAAATCAAAAGTTGAATTGGTCGCCGATGAGTGGTGTAATAGTTTAGAAGACATTAAATATTTTGTTGATAATCGTGCATGTGATATGGTCCAAATTAAAGCCCCAGATTTAGGTGGCATCAATAATGCTATTGAAGCTATATTGTATTGTAATAAACATGGCATAAAATCTTATTTAGGTGGGTCTTGTAATGAAACTGATATATCAACTAGGGTTAGTGCTAATATTGCTTTAGCGTGTGAAGCTAAATTGTTATTAGGAAAGCCTGGGATGGGCGTTGATGAAGGCTTAATGATTTTGGAAAATGAGCAACAAAGAATTATTGCTTTAAGTAAAATTTTATCTACTAGGTAACAAAATTGTTAAATTTTGAAGAGATTATTCCATCAAGACAGTTAAATATATTGTTAATAATTTTAGATATAATTTTTTTAGTTGTTTTGATAGGACTTTTAATATATAAGAAAAAATACTTAACAGTATTATTTGCATTAGCTGGTGGGATTTTATATTTTATTGTCGACTATGGTATTTTTTTTCACGCTTTAGGAACAAGAAAAATTACCGGAGCTGATCCAGCTTGGTTCCTGCTTTGGTTATCTATGAGTTATGGAATTACAAATTTTGCTTGGATTTGGTTAGCGATTAAAAAAGATGATCATCTAAAAGAATGGACGCTTTTAATCTTTATCTGGTGGTTAGCAAGTCCCTTAATAAGTCAAAACTTTGGTGGTCCTAATACAATTGTAATATCACGAGGTACCGGACAGTATCATGGGTTTATGGCAATTATATTATTGGTTGGTTATTTATCAGTTATAGTGTATAATTTATATGTTGAAAAAAACCAACGATTGCCATTGTTTAGAATGTTTGCAATTGGATTTTTAGTCCAATTTGGTTGGGAGTTTGCCCTTTTAGTAACCGGAGTTCGCGCTCCTAATGTAGGACCACTAATCATAAATTCACTCTTGGAAACAAATCTTGGGATACCTTATTTATTTGTAATTCATCATATAATAACAAGAAGGTTTAATGAAGATTTATCAAAGGCAGAACCAGTTTTAATAGTTTAACTTAATAATCCAACATATGTTGGATTTTATCGGGGAGTAGCTTAGTTTGGTAGAGCACGTGGCTGGGGGTCACGGGGTCGCAGGTTCAAATCCTGTCTCTCCGACCATAATTTTTTATAATGTCTTTCTCTTTTCTGGAATTTTTTAGGTAAACAACAATGAGATATGATAAAAATTGCAGAAAAAAGATGAGTTATTAACTTGGAAATTTATTACAAGTATTTAAATAAATTAACAGCAAGGAGGTGAAAAAATGAAAGCATCAAAAGTCATTACTATTGTCGTTACTATTTTAAGTGTTGTTTTATATTTTGTTTTTTCACTAATTAACTTTAAAAATGGTGGGATGGGTAAAATACCCGCAAGTTTTGTTGAACCACAAGGAAACCACATTTGGTTAAACATTGCTGAAATTGCCTATATGGCTCTAGTTGTAGCAGCAATTTTATACGCTCTAAAGGAAAAGAAGTATTTAGTTGGAATTCTTTTATCTGGTATCAAGATTACTTTCCCAAAAGGCGACCACTTTTTAACAACATTAGTTGATGGACAAGCAATTGATTTCACTAATGTTAGCATGATCTTCGGAATGCTATTTACAATTTTAAGTGTTGTTATAATTGTATTACTTATTTATGAAGTTATCGATTATGAATATCAAAATGTTGAGTTCAAAGTACATCATTTTATTGACCCGATTATCGTTTTAGCCTTTTTAACAGTTTTTTATACTTTTGAAAAAGGTTTTATTTATTCAATGGCGGAATTAATTTCGTTTTCACTATTGGCTATCATGTCTGCTGAATTTTTATTTATTAGTGTCTTCATAGCGACACCGTTTCATATGGTTGATCATTTTACTACTAATAACGGTAACACTACAACTTTTTGGCACATCGCCTATTGGGCAATTGGAATTACATTATTAATTTACGGAATCTATGCTTTGATTCATCGATTTGTTACTTGTCAAGACAAAAATAAAGCGTGTATCGTTGAAGTTTAATTTATTTTTATCATGCAGACTATTATAATTGACAACTTCATAAATATTTGGTATTATAATTAAGCATGATAAACTTGTGGACGTAATATAACGGTTATTATACGTGCTTGCCAAGCATGAGATGGGAGTTCGATTCTCCTCGTCCGCTCCATTAACATATAACGGCTTTAATGAGCCGTTTTTTTAATGCTATAATGCTATTTTACTTTAAAAAACTTTCTCTATTATTAAAGGTAGAACACCTTTTTATTACTTTTATATCATTTTCAACATTACTGATTATATTATTAAAAATGTTTAGGTTTAAATGTTGCAAGCGCTTGCATTATTACGAAACTTATACTATAATAATTATAAGAATACAAATTTATAGAGAGGAGAAAAGATTATGAAAAAACGTATATTTGTGTTTTTAGCAGCATTATTACTAGTTTTTGGTCTTGCTGCCTGTACTAAAAATAAGAGCGAAGTAGAAAAGATCATTGAAGAAGCTCAAAACATGACGATGACAGAGCTTATTAAAAAGGCTTATGAGGAATCCAAAGGGATGACATTATACGGCTTAGGTAACTCAAGTCGTGGTAAAACTGCTGGTGAAACTTTTGTCGCAATGATTAAAGAAACTTATCCGGATTATGACGGAAAAATTGAATGGAGTCAGCCAAAAGAAAACACTATCTTTGAAATGTTAACACAAGACACTAATAGTGCTAATCCAAAATTCTTTATGACTTTAATTCAAGATGGTAGTCAAATTCAATCTAAGATGTTAGACACAGGTATTTTACTAAACTTCCAACCTAAAGAATGGCGTGAAGCAACTGGAGTTAATATTCAAAATGATGGAAGTCCTTTAGCGTTACAAACATTATCAAAAGTGTTTATGTACAATCATGGTAATGGGGAATATTCATTTAATAATGCTTGGGATTTTGTAAAAGAAGGTCAAAGACCAATGTTTATGGGATTAAACTCAGAACCTGTTGGATTCAACTTCTTATTAATGCTAACCGAAGATAAATATGTTGCAATTGTTAAAGAAGCGTTTGACGCTTTATCAGCTGAAGATAAAGCTTATTTCCAACCAAAAGTTGATGCTTTAAAACAAAAAGCTAAAGATTTAAAATTAGGAACAAATGCTGAATATTCATTAGCATGGATTCAAGAATGGGTAAAAAACATCAACATTCAAACTGATGACGGCCCAATTAGTAATAACTTAGTTCAAGCATCAGCAGCTGGTCAAACTGGTTTAATAGTTTATTCAAAACTTAGGTCAATTGAAGAAAGTGCTGAAGTATCAGTAAATAATATTAAAGTTGCTGCTTACGAGGAAGGTTATTCTGGATTTGGCGGATACGCATACAAACATTATCTTCAAATTCTTAAAAACTCACCTGCACCTTGGACAGCTGCTGCATTTATTGCTTATATGGTAACTGATGAAGTTGGATTTAGCCCATGGGGTAAAGATATTGGTGGATACAGTTCTAACCCAAATATTAATCAAGATCATAGTCAAGGTGGATTTGTTGAAGGGGTCAACCAATTCCCAGCTAAAAATGATAAGGGTGGAGCATGGTGGTTATCGCCAGAAGCTGGTAAAGGTCGTTTAGTTATTGAAGACCCAGTTTATGCTTCAAAAGTAGCATTCACAGTAGGTGAATGGATTGAGGGATTAGAAGGATTTAAATAAAAAATTAGATAAAGGAGAACGATTATGAGCGAAGCAATTAGAATTGACAAACGGAAAATAAACTTAAACAAAGTCAAAACATTTTTCCAAAAACCTGAAAACGTCATTCTAGTCTTATTTGGAATTGTCTTAACAATTGCCACTATCGTTCCAATTATCACTCTTGCAGTAGATACATTTAGGATACATCCCGGAAGTTATGCCGCCTGGCATACAGGTAAAACTTCCGGGTTTACCTTATTTAACTGGAGTGATTTATTCACTGGAAATACTGCAAAGCAAAACTTGTGGATACCGTTAGGAAATAGTGTCATTTTATCAGTGATGGCTTGTCTTGTAGCCATCTTGTTTGGTGGCACTTTTGCTTATTTAGTAACAAGAACTAATTTAAAATTCAAAAAATATTTAAGTGCCATTTTCATATTTCCATATATTATGCCCCAATGGACGCTAGCAGTTGTTTGGCAAAATTTATTTAAAAGTGCCAAAGTAACTGGAGGATCTGATGGTCTTATTGCGTCTCTTTTTAATATTAATATGCCAATTTGGTGGACAGAAGGAATGTTTCCGTCAATAATTATTTTGGCGATCCATTACGCACCATTTGCATATATTTTAATAGGCAGTATTTTTAGAAATATGGATTCCAACTTAGAAGAAGCAGCAGTAATTTTAAATACACCAAAGTGGAAAGTTTTTTCCAAAGTAACATTACCAATGATTTATCCGGCGATTTTATCAACGGTATTATTAGTTTTTGGTAGCGCAATGGGAAGCTATCCAGTTCCGCATTATTTAAAATTGACTACTTTATCTACTAGATATGTTCAGCTAGGAGTTAGACGGGCTGGTCAAACTAGTATTTTAGGAGTTATTATGATGTTATTTGGGGTTGCAATATTGATTGCTAACCAAATGTCAACTCGTAGTCGTAAATCCTATACCACTGTAACTGGTAAAAGTGGACAAGCAAGTGAAGTTAATTTAGGCCGAGTATTAAAATACGCGGCAGCAATTATTTTAATTGTCATCACTTTCTTTACTAGTATATATCCGATATTTGCATTCGCACTAGAAACATTTCTACCAAATCCAGGCGATTATAGTTTCTTAAAACATGGCGATTGGGGTTCCTTGACAACCAAATGGTGGACCCACCAAGGAACTGGCGAAGCAGGGATGTATGGTCAACAAGGTATCTTGCATAATTCTATGATATGGAATGGTTTTAAAGGTTCATTGATTGTTGCGGCATTTAGTGCAATAATTGCCGGAACCGCTGGATTATTTATTGGTTATGCGGTTAGCAAAAAGCGCCGTAGCAAGTTTGCTTCATATGTAAATAACATCGCTTTCCTACCGTATTTATTACCTTCATTGGCGGTCGGAATTGCCTTTTTCATCTTTGGATCGAGTTTAGGTATTTACGATACTTATTTACTAGTGATAATTGCTGGAACGATTAAATATATTCCATTTGCATCTAGAGCGTCATTAAACTCAATGATGCAACTAAGTAACGAAATTGAGGAGGCGGCTTTAATTCAAGGTGTACCTTGGCATAAACGAATGACAAGAATTATTATACCTATCCAAAAAGCGGCGATTATAAGTGGATTTTTATTACCATTTATGACCGCCATTAGAGAACTTACTTTATTTATGTTACTCGTTAACCAAACAAAATTAAGTACCACATTATTATCATATTTTGATGAAATGGGATTATATGCCTTTTCAAGCGGAATCAACTTAATTATTATCGTTACTATTTTAATAATTAATTTCGCTGTTAATAAGCTCACCGGAGCTAGCTTGGATAAAGGCGTTGGAGGAGGAAATTAAGATGCCAGAAATTGTATTAACAAATATAACTAAAAGATGGGGTAATTTTTATGCCGTTGATAACCTAAATTTAACAATAGAAGATAATTCATTTGTTACATTACTAGGTCCTTCTGGATGTGGAAAAACAACTACCCTTAGAATGATTGCTGGATTAGAAACGCCAACGACAGGAAAAATTACCATTGGCGGTGAAACGGTTTTTGATAGCGAATTAGGAATAAATGTGCCTCCTAATAAAAGAAAGGTTGGTTTTTTATTTCAAAATTATGCCTTATGGCCTAATATGACCGTATATCAAAATATTTCATTTGGACTAAAAAATATTAAAGAAGAGATGCCGGTCATTAATTTTAAAGTAAAAAAATTAAATGATTTAATTGCGGTATTGTCTAAACCAAAAGCACTTAAAACTATTCTAGAAGAATCACTAGATGACAAAGGAGTAGTCGATGACAAGAAAGCCGTGTTAAAGCTAATTGATAAATTTGAAATATCAAGTTACACAGCTAAAGAGATTTTAAATTATAAATTGTATCACTCTGATCTATTTTCCGAAAATGTTGAAATGAAGCTTCAACAATTAAAAAGTGATAAACTAAGTGAAATTGATCTTTTAGCTAATAAAAACATTACTTTAAATGATAAATTTGAAGAAATGAAAGATAACGAAATTATTATTCAAAAAAGAAAACTAAATAAAGAAGAAGTTGACTTAAGAGTGTATGAAGTTGCTAAAATCGTTAAGATTGGAATGTTTATGGATCGTTATCCAAATGAATTATCAGGCGGCCAGCAACAAAGAGTTGCTATTGCTAGAACCCTTGCCCCAGAGCCGAAAGTATTATTTATGGATGAACCACTATCTAACTTAGATGCAAAACTAAGATTAGAAATGAGAAGTGAACTTCAAAGACTTCATTTAGACACTAATTCTACCTTTATTTATGTAACTCATGACCAGTTAGAAGCAATGACTTTAGCTACTAAAATCTGTTTATTAGATAATGGTTTATTACAACAATATGAAGAACCACTTACCGTCTATGAAAGACCATATAATATTTTCGTGGCCGATTTTGTTGGAAACCCTTCAATTAACTTTATTGAAGCGTCAGGAGAATTTATTAATGGTAAATTCAAAGTAAAAATTTGGGATCAATTTGAAATTGAATTTATTCCTAATAAAGAACTAGATTTTAATAAATGGCTAAATGAATCTAACAAATATGACGAAGCTAATAAAATTGTTTATGATGTTGAAAAAATCAATAAAGACATGCCATTTAATTTCCCAATCCCAAAAGCTGAGTCACATGATTTAATTGTTGAAGAGTCAAAAATAACACAATCTGACTTTGTTTTAGGAATAAGACCAGAGTTTATTAATATTAATTCAAAAGGAAAGTTTGAGGGAGAAATTTATAGTTCTATGCCAACTGGTATGGAAACAACCGTTAAAATTAAAATTGGTGAATTTTTAATTACCGGCGTAGTTTTTGGAAATATTAACTATAAAATTGATGAAAAGATCCGATTTGATTTATCAACTGACCGTATCAACCTATTTTCAAGACTCAATCAAAAACTAATAACGACAGGAAAAATTATCTAAATTACTAAACCCTACACACGTAGGGTTTTTATTTGATTGTTCATCTTAACTATCGTTATCGTGATATAATTAATAATGAAAGATTAAATAAAGTTTAGCAAATTAAAAGATGAGTAGGGATAATAAAATGAAAAAACTTAAGACGATTACATATGCATTTTTAATAATAATTGGTTTAATGATTGGTATTTCAGTTGCGGCAATCATTCATAATCATGACGTCTACTCACCTTGGTGGGGCCATATTATAGTGGTATTAGCTACCTTATTTCTAGGTTTATTAATTCATGAATTAACCCATGCATTTGTTTTTAGTGTGCAAGGGGTTAAGATCAAAGCAGTTTATTTGTTTATGTTTATGTTCATTAGAAAGGGACGTATTTTCACCATTAAGATTAATCCTAAGCTATTAATGTTAGGTGGCGGATTAGTTATTCCATCGTTGCCTCCAGTTACTAGTGAAGAAGACCTTGATAAACTTCAAAAGAAATTTGCTATTTCATTAATTGCAGCTCCAATTACTTCAATTGTTTTTGGGTTTCTTTGGTTTATTGGTTTTATATTAATATTATTTTTATCTCATAATTGGATTTTAATTAGCTTATCAATTACTTCAACATTTGTGATGTTAATTTTTTCACTTTTAACAATAATTGCTTCTAAAGCGTCAAGTGATTTAGCGATGGGTGATTTTCCAGCTTATCAAGAGGTGTTAAAAAACCGGTATTTCTTAATTTCCATCATTGATAATTATCTACATTTTAATGAATCGAGTTATTATAAAAGTCAACCGTTCATTAATGAGAAAATTAACGAATATTTACTAAATGAACCGTTAAAATATACCCAATTAAGTTACTTTTTTATATCCTCATATTTATTTGATGTTGTCTTTAATGAAGGAAAACGTAATTACAATATTGAAGAGAAAATAAAAAAACTAAATATCAAAATTTTGGCTAAAACGATGCTTGGTCACACCATAGCTTATTTAATCGCATATCTAAATTATATTTCTGGAGATATTGAACAAGCCTTAAATCAATTAAAAACTATTGAGAAGTCAAGTTATCCAAGTATTTTAAAAAAACACGCATTATACGAATCTAAACGAGCTAAACATAATTTAGGTTTAAGTAATGAAATTGATTTTTTAACTGATGAAAAAAATATTGATAATGGTCATGAGTGGATATTGAAACCAGCATTAGAAGTGACCACCAATAATAGCGATTATATTAAAGTTTTAAAACCGGGTATAAAGTTACCAAAGATTAAGTTTTTCACTATAATATAAAAAAAGGGACTGTAACGAAATGTTATTTTGTTACAGTCCCCTTATATTTGAAAATTAAATGGTGCCCGCACCGAGAATCGAACTTGGATTGCAGCATTACCATTGCTGTGTTCTACCATTAAACTATGCGGGCATTTAAATGATAATAAAATTCATATCTATTATATTGTAGCAACAAATTCAAAAATAATCAAATTGGACTACTTTAATTTTATTAATTCATTGTGATAAAATAAAAAATGGCTGTTTTAATTTTATAATTTGTTAATTTGTTTAATTTGTGATAATATATGAATTGAGCGTTAATAACGCAAGTTTAAAGAAGGAGAATTATAAATTAATGACAGGAATCGTAAAATGGTTCGACGGCGAAAAAGGTTTTGGCTTTATTACTGCTGATGGAAAAGATGTATTCGTACATTTCTCACAAATCCAAACAGAAGGCTTCAAAACTTTAGCTGAAGGAGACCAAGTCGAATTTGAAATTAAAGATGGCGAACGCGGCCCACAAGCTGTGAACGTTGTTAAACTTTAAAATAGAATTTGCTAAAAGTAAAAGAAAAGGACACTAATTAGGTGTCCTTTTTTTACGAGTATTAATTTCTTGAAGTAAATTTGTTTCTAAGATAAGATCATTAATATATTTAAAATCAATTATTTTATTAATTACTTCATCTAAATCATAGTCAAAATCATTATGATATAAAATTGAATGTTCGTCTAATTTTTTACTAGGAACATATTTTTTCAACTGCATCGTAAAGTCGTCAGTAACTAGAAGAGATATTCTAGTTTGAATTGCAAATGTTTTCTCATCAGATAAGCCGTTAACACCATAATAGAAGCTACCTTCATTTTTACCAACTAGTTCAAGTGTTGTGCGGTATAAATCAATTTGAGACCTAACAAGAGGTTGTTTACCAGTTATTAAACCAGTTTTTATATCACCGTTAAAATTATTATCATTTGGTGCATAAATTAAAGCTGGTACCCGATTAAGAATTTCCCAAGCTTCAAGATTAGTTAAGTCAGGCCTTTCTAGGATTTCTTCTAATTCTTTTGGAGAAAAACCAACACCGTGATCACCATATATAACATAAATGGTATTAGTTAACTCACTAGCCATATCAATAATCATTTGAAAAATGTCATTATAATATTTTAAGTAGTTTAAATAATTTAACGCTACCGTACTAATTTTAAAGTCATCTTTTGTAAAGGTTGGTTCGTCAATATAAGGGTCATATTCAAATGGAGTATGAGCGTGAATAGTGATTGGATATAAGAAATAGTTTTCATCTGCGTCTTGCTTTTCTTTAGCAACTATTTTAACCCATTCAAATAAATCTTTTTCACCAACCCAAGGGCTATCTGGTAGTGTTTCTAAATGATCAGGAAAGGCATCAATAACATTGACGTTACCTTTTTTGGGTGGAATTTCTTTAACAGTATAGTGATAAAAATCATCAAACTTTAACATTCCAGGATGAACATTTTCACGATTATAAAATAAACTAGTATCAGCATGGAAAGAAGCTGAATAATAATCATCACCAAGTGATTCTGATAAAGGGTTTAACTCATAGTCAATCATTTCAGAGTAAGGGTTTTTAAATGCCTTATCAAAAAGAGTTTTATCACGGGGATATTCTTCATTACCATATTGCCAGTAAAATAAATGGTTGCCATTTGGGTAAAGGCCAGTTAAACTAGATAGTTCAGCGTCACTTGTGTTACCAATACCAACTGTGTTATAAAAGTTTTCAAAATAATAAGATTGTTCTACTAAACGATAAAAATTATTAAGTAAGTTACTATTAGCAAGTTTTGGGGAACTACCATCAACTAAAAAAGTGTTAAAAGACTCAAGTTGAATATAAACGATATTTTTGCCTTCAAAAATACCGTTTAAATAACTAACTTGTCCTAAACTAGGATCAATTGAAACTGTAGATGCTTGATTAATATCTAATTTATTAGAATAAATTTCATTAAATATAGTTACATATTCACTAACGTTTTTGTCATATTTTGACAAATCACTAATCGTGACATTAGCAGTATCCTTATTATTTGCCCAGTTAAACCCCATTAAGTCGTAGAAGTAAAAGTTATATAAACCAACCGTTTGAATACCGTATAGAGGTCTTTCATGATCTAGTTTCCAACCTTCTTTTGTATAGGAATATCCTAAATTAATATGACCAAAACTAAGTAAAACTAGTAAAATTATCGCTGTCATTATTTTAACTGGACTTTGAACTAAAACTTTAGGATTTCTTTTACCGCCATAAAAAAGTTTTTTTCTTCGACTCATAAAAACAATAGTCAAAGTTAGAAGAACTAAAAAGCCGATAAAAAAGACAATCCGGTAATGGCTAATTAAATCATAGAAGATTACCCCCACAAATGAAAATGCCATCTCCGGTACCGCATTTTTGGAAAAAGACAAGTCTCGAGATAAAAAAGGTGATTGATAATATCTCATAAATGTCCATAACAGTAGGCCAGCAATACCTAAGAAAAATGATACAACCGTCATAGAAATCATTCTCGAATAAGCCTTTTTGGCAAATAAAAAGATTATCATCGTAATTAAAGATACAATAATCAGATTACCAAGAAGAGAACTAATTATCGTAAAAGAAGTATATGAAAATACGATTACAAAATTGTTTAAAGTTTCTAAAGTAATAAAAAAAGTTCCCAAAATATTGAAAATAATAAATATCAAGGTAAATATTTTTAGTTGTTTTTCAGCAGTCATTCTTATCCCTCATTACTAAACTATATTTTATCATAAATATAACATGATTGAAAATATTAGATAAAATGGATTCCATTTGACAAATAATTTTCGTATGCTATACTACTTATAAATAAAATTAAACATTACAATAGAGGCAGCGATGCAAATTAGTAACATCTTGAGATGGCAATCTAAGAAAGATGTGAAAGGTAACCATCGCCGAATAACTATATTGGGCACAATCTAGTTATGGGGTCATAAGGAATACTTATGACACTCCTACATTCAAATGTAGAGGGGCTAAGACTTTCAAATAGACTGATAGCATCCTCGTGATGTTATTTTTTATTTAAGGAAAGGAGCATGTAAATGCGTAAAATGTTTTTATTAGTACTGACAGCGATACTAGTTGTCAATTTAGTGGCATGTGGTGATGCAAAGCCATATGATTTTGATAGTAGAGATACAATAGTAATTGGAATGGAAGCAGATTATGCTCCATATAATTGGTCAACAGCAACCGAGACTGACCTGACTTATCCGATTTATGGTCGTAATGATTTTGCTGACGGCTACGATGTTCAGTTAGCCAAAATTATCGCCGAAGCTTTAGGTAAAGAGTTAGTTATCAAAGCAATTGGTTGGAAAGGTTTGCCATCAGCAGTTAAAGCAGGTCAAATTGATTTACTATTAGCTGGAATGACACCGACTCCTGATCGTGAAAAAACGTTATTGTTTTCAAACCAGTATTACTTAGCAGAACCAGTTTTAATTCTACGAAAAGATTCATCCTTCAATGGTGAAAATAAAACGATTAATGATTTTGCTGGCTCTCGCGTGGTAGCTCAGTTTGATACGATTTATGAAACCTTGGTTAATCAAGTGGTTGGAGCAACACCACAAACTTCTTTAGAAGATTACACTTCACTATTATTATCTGTTAAAAACGGAACAACCGATATTATTATTGCGGAGCTACCGGTAGCTGAAAGTATGATTTTAAAAGATCAAGATTTAACATATATTAGATTTGCAGAAGGTGATGGATTTATCGTTGATACTAATTTAGTTATTGTTAGTATTGGCATGACTTTAAATAACTTAGAATTAAAAGAAAAGGTTGATGAAATACTGGCTGGCATTTCACAAGAACAAAGAGAAGAAATAATGAAGGCGGCTATTAGAAGACAATGATTTTTTTAATGGAATTACCAGCCAGTAATCAGTTTTTAAAAACAATCTGGTATTTAATAGTAACCTCTTATAAAGTTTTATTACAAGGATTAGGTACAACTTTACTATTAGCGATTGTTGGAACTGCTGGTGGCTTTATTTTATCGTTTATCTTTTTATATCTAAAAACACTAAAGATAGATCAAAAACGAGATAATACTTTTAAAAAAGTTTTCAAGAAAATTGGCAATTATTTTGCTAGTGCTTATATAACAGTGGTTAGGGGAACACCAATGATTGTTCAAGCGATCATTATTTATTACGGATTAGCGCCATATTTAAGTGATAGTTTGTGGACGCCACTTTTTGCTGGTTTACTAATTATAACCCTAAACACAACTGCTTATATTGCTGAAATTATTAGAAGTGGGATTAATGCAATTGACCCCGGCCAGCAAGAAGCGGCCAGAAGTTTAGGTTTTTCTAATTTACAGGCAAAATTGTATATCGTTTACCCCCAAGCAATTAAAAACTCATTACCAGCGATTGGCAATGAGTTTATTGTGAATCTAAAAGATTCGTCAGTTTTATTTGCGATTGGAGTATTAGATTTATACAACGCTGGTAATGCAGCGGCTTCTAGTAATTACCGTAAAGTCGAAGCTTTCGTGATTGTTGCAATAATTTATCTAATCTTAACGATTGTAACTTCTAAAATTATTAAAGTTTTAGAAAACCGCCGCCAAAAAGGGGGTCTAGTTTATGAATAAGATAATAAGAGTAATTAATGTTAAAAAAAGTTTTGACAAAGAAACCATCTTAAAAAATGTTTCCCTCGATATATATCAAGGAGAAGTAGTTTCGATCATTGGTCCATCAGGAAGTGGTAAAACCACTTTATTAAGATGTTTAAACTTATTAAATGAACCAGACTCAGGTGAAATTTATTTTAATGAAAATAATTTGATGAACCCCCAAACTAATTTAAATGAGTTACGAATGAAAATGGGAATGGTTTTTCAAAATTTCAATTTATTTAATCAAAAAACTGTGCTAAAAAACTTGATTATTGCACCAATAAAACTATTGAAAATGTCGAAAGAAGATGCAAAAACACGGGCTCTAGAGTTATTATTAGAAGTTGGAATGGAAGATTTTGAAAACACAAGAGTAGAAGTTCTTTCAGGTGGCCAAAAACAACGAGTTGCTATTGCTCGTGCCTTAATGATGAATCCAGAAATTATGTTATTCGATGAACCGACTAGCGCACTTGATCCGGAAATGACTGCCGAAGTATTAAATGTAATTACCAAATTAGCTAATACCGGGATGACGATGGTAGTCGTTACCCATGAAATGCAATTCGCTAAAAAGATATCTGATCGAATTATTTTTATGGAATCCGGAGATATTATTGAAGTAGGAACACCAAGTCAAATTTTTAGTAAACCAAACTCAAAAAAAGCCAAAGATTTTCTAAAAAACTTCATTGTAGAACAAAAATAACATAATTACAAAAAATTCTTCAAAATGGCTTGATAGTATGTTATAATCTCTATACAAGGAAAAGGAGTTGGTTGTTATGGACAAAAACATTTTAGAATTAGAAAGACAAGAATATTTGACAAATATAAAAAGTCTTCTAAACGACAAAAAATACGAACAATTACAAGAAAAGTTCAAGATTAGATACACTTATGAAGCTTTATCTATTGGTGGACAAAATAGAGTTAAACAAGAAGATATTAAAAAGATTATTGCCGGTGAACAATTAAGCCAATATGGCGAACGAGAAACCAAAGAAATAATCAATCACTACAAAGCAATTCTTTATGTTTACCAATTGGTTAAAAATAATGAACAAATGACTGAGGATGTCATTAAAGATATTCATGAAATATTAGTTGACGGTATTCTTAGTGGCGGCAGTTATCGTAATGTTAATATTAGAATTCCTGGTGCTACTCACCAACCACCCGATTATATTAAAGTCTATGACCGCATGAAAAGATATTTTTACAAATTGGAAACTTATCCCGGTGATGCAGTTGAAAAAGCCGTCTTTTCACATGTTGAATTAGCTAAAATTCATCCATTTTTAGACGCCAACGGACGTTTAGCTAGACTAGTTATGAATTACTATTTAATGAAAGAAAACTATCTTCCAATTAGTATGTCTTCTGATATGAAAGATGAGTATATTAAAGTGCTTGAAATCTTTAAAGTGGAAAAAGATATTAAACCTTTTGTTGACTTTGTCAGACAGGAATTAGTCAAAAGATATCAAGAGATAAACGAAGAATTAAATGAAAGGTGATTAAATCACCTTTTTTTATTAATTGTTGATATAATTGAAGTGATCACATTATGAAATTAGAACCTGTAAAATATCAACTAACAACTTTTATCAGATATGTAGGAGATGCTTTTATCTATCCTTTTTTAACCCTTTATTTAAGTTTTATCGGTTTAGAAAATAAAGATGTTGGTTTAATCATGATGATTTTACCGATGGTTGCAATTTTTATTAATCCAATTTGGTCTAAATTTTCCCGCAATGTCAACTATAATCGTCATTTTGTAAGAGTTTTGACAATCATTGAAGCGTTGGCTGTTATTATGCTTGTTAATGTTGGAGCATCCACTTTATTAATTGCACTCGCTGTTTTCATAATCGGTGTTTCTGGTCAACCTTTATATATCCTATTAGATTCATATGTTATTACGTATGCAAACATGGAAAATTATGAATACTCAAAAATTAGGATATTTGGCTCAATCGCCTATTGCGTAACAGTTATTGTTTCGGGAGTTGTAGCTGCGTATGACTATAAATTAGCTTTTTATATTGGCGCAGGCGCTTTTATTTTAACTTCCATGTTATTAACCTGGATTAAACCATTAGATATCAGTGGTAATGAAACATTGATGTTAAAAGCGGAACCAAAAAAACTATTTGAAAATAAAAGATATATCAAGTATACTATTTTTGTAACTTTAACTTTAGCAACGATGTTTACATTTGATACCTATTTTCCAGTATATTTAAAAGATATTTATAGTGTTGGAGAAATACATTATGGTTTTATTGTATCTGCTTATATTTTAGTAGAACTAATTATTTTATTTATTTTAGGTAGAGTCGGAAAGAAAGTTTCAATTCTACACTTAAGTACTTTTATGATTTTATCGCTGGCAATTAGATATGGAGTATATGCTTTATCAGGTATTATTAATATCCCGCTTCCAATTATTTTAGTAGTGACACTTTTAAGGGGCGTCCCAATTTCGGTATCACTTTATATGATGATGAAAATGATCGCAAATTTAGTAAATCCTAATAACATTACTTTAGCAACGATTATTATGGGTTCAGCAAGAGCGGCATTCACGACCGTTTTAACAGTTTTTGGTGGATATTTAACTAATAACGTCGCTTATTACAAATACTGGTTTTTATTAGGTGCAGTTTTATCAATCCTAGCATTCGCTTTTATCGACTATAAAAACGGTGTGAAAACGATAGAAAATATGATAGAATAGGTGATGGTGTTTACATGATAAAACCTGGAGAAATACAAAAATTTAAAGTGCTACGAAAAACTGATATTGGTTATCTTTTGATAACAAAAGAACAAGAAGAAGTTTTTTTACACAACAATGAAACTAATTTTAAAAAAATTTACGAGGGAATGTCTCTTGATGCTTTCTTATTTTATGATAATAAAGGACGTTTAGCAGCAACGCTTTATGAACCAATTATTACCAAGGATCAAACTAGTTGGTTAGAAGTAGTCGGACAAAATGATAAGTTAGGAGTCTTTTTAAATAATAATATCAATAAAGATATTTTATTTTCTAAAGATGAACTGCCGAGATCGAAAACACTTTGGCCTCAAAAAGGCGACTATATGTATGTAAGATTAGTCGTAAATAAGAATTTTTTATGTAAACCTTCTTTTCCAAGGCCAATTGTCTTAGAAGAATATGAACAAGGTGATTTAGTTGTAGCGAGGGTCCAAATTATTACAGATAAAGGAATTACCTTGTTAACCGAAAATCTAACTCCTATTTTTGTTGAATTACAACACCTTCGAAAAGCTTATCGTTTAGGAGAAAATGTAGAAGTTACCATCAATTATAAACATAATGAGTATTACTCTGGTCAACTTATTGCACAAAAGCAAAATCAAATGGTTGACGATGCCGAACAAATATTATCATATTTAAAGCAAACTAAATCGTTTCATTTAACAAGCGATTCAACGCCAGAAGAAATTCAACAAGTATTTAATATGAGTAAAAAAGCTTTTAAAAGGGCATTAGGAACATTATATAAACAACAATTAATTAATTTTATTGACGGAAAAACCGTCTTAGTAGGTGAGAAAAATGATTAAACAAAAGTTAGTTAAAGCAATTACATCAAGAGAAGAAAATTTTGCTCAGTGGTATACTGATTTATGCTTGAAAGCGGAACTGATGGATTATTCATCAGTGCAAGGTTTTATTATATATCGTCCTTATGGCTATGCGATTTGGGAACAAATTCAAAATTATTTGAATCAAAAATTTAAAGCAACAGGTCATCAAAATGTTTATTTACCATTAGTAATCCCAGAATCACTATTTCAAAAGGAAAAAGATCACATTGAAGGATTCGCTCCTGAAACAGCGATTATTACAACTTCTGGAACCGAAGAGTTCGCCGAAAGATTAATTGTAAGACCAACATCGGAAGTATTATTTGCAGAACATTATGCTAAAATTATTCGTTCTCATCGTGATTTGCCGGTTTTATATAATCAATGGTGTAGCGTTGTTAGATGGGAAAAAACAACAAGACCTTTTTTAAGAGGAAAAGAATTCTTATGGCAAGAAGGTCACACAGCCCACGCTACTAAAGAAGAAGCAATGAACGAAACTCTTCAAATGCTTGATATTTATGATAACTTAGGAAAAGAATTGTTGGCAATACCCTTTATTACTGGTTTAAAAACAGAAAAGGAAAAGTTTGCCGGTGCCGAGAAAACTTATACTATAGAAGCTTTAATGCATGACGGAAAAGCATTACAATCAGGCACCTCACATTATTTTGGAAACGGCTTTGCCAAAGCGTTTAATATTACATTTCAAGATGAAAATAATATTGAAAAACCTGTTTATCAAACATCATGGGGTGTTACTACTAGATTAATTGGGGCGGTGATTATGGTTCATGGCGATGACGAAGGATTAGTTTTACCCCCACGCCTAGCGCCTATTCAAGTTGTAGCGATACCTATTCAAAATGAGCGTGAAGTAGTAAAAAATCATTTACCAAAGATTGAAAAAATATTAAAGAAAACTAATTTACGCTATAAAATTGATAACAGTGACCGACGTCCTGGTTGGAAATTTAGTGAATATGAAATGAAAGGTGTTCCGATTCGTATTGAGTTTGGACCTCGAGATATTGAAAATAACCAAGTCACAATTGCTAAAAGAAACACAAGAGAAAAAATCAATGTTTCATTTGATGACTTAGAAATAACTTTATTAAAACTAATTGATGAGATTCATACTGAAATGTATAATAAAGCTAATGATCATTTGCAATCAAATGTTAAACAAGCTACTACCTATGATGACTTTAAAAAATTACTTGACCTTGGTGGTTATGTTAAAATGAGTGTTCACGGTGAAGAAGCCGAAATAAAAGTTAAGGAAGACACAGGAGCAACAGCTAGAGTTATTGTTGAAGAAGAATTGATTTCCGAAATTTGTCCAGTTACTAATAAACCAGCTAACATCACACTTTTATTTGCTAGATCTTATTAAATATTCATTAAATTAAAAATATAGAGTAGCGGATATTGAAAAACTGCTACTTTTTTTAAACATATAGTTGAAATATATTTATTAATATCATATAATATGATATAATTTACTTGAAAAGTGTAAACGTTTTTATAACGTCTATTATAATTCAAACAATACGAGAAAGGAGCGCATACTAAATTTATTAACTATCATTTTCTACTAGTATGCAAAATGTTACATGAAAGAATACAAAACAAAAGAGTTACGCAACATTGTGATTCTTGGACACCAAGGTTCAGGAAAAACAACACTATCGGAATCATTATTATTTGTTTCTAAAACAATCGATAAAAAAGGAGAAGTTGAAAAAAAGAGTACTGCTTCTGACTATATGCCAGAAGAACAACAAAGACTTTCAAGTTTATCGACCTCACTAATTCCAGTTGAACACAACGGCTATAAACTAAATTTTCTTGATACCCCGGGAAATGATGAATTCGTTGGAGAATTAAACCAAGCTTTATCAGTTGTTAAAGGTGCGATTATTATTATTGATGCTACAAGCGGTGTTCAAGTAGGAACTGAAAGAGTGTGGAAAGAAATTAGAAAAAGACGCATTCCAAGTGTCATTTTTATTAATAAAATGGATAAAGAGAACATTAAATTTGATGATTTGTTAAATGAAATCACTGAAAAATTAGGAAAAGAAGCAGTTCCTTTCGCTATTCCAATTGGTAAAGAAGACAAGTTTGAAGGTTTTGTTGATGTTATTGATATGAAAGGTTATGTTTTTGATCAATCTGGCAGCAAAGAAGTGGAAGTTTGGGAAGATAATAAAGCACGTGCTGAAGAACTAAATGAAGTAATTTTAGAAGCTGTAGCAACTACTAGCGAAGATTTATTAGAGTTATATTTTTCTGGTGAAGAAATTTCAAAGGAACAAATTTCTGCTGGTTTAAAAAATGCGATGATTGATGGCGAGTTGACTCCAATTATGATCGGTAGTGCAACTAAAGATATTGGTGTAATTACACTTTTAGATATGTTAGTTAATTATTTACCTGATCCAAGTCAATTAAAACCGTTAAAAGGAAAAGATCCTAAAACAAATGCTGAAGTTATTCGTCAAACTAAAGACGAAGAACCATTTTCAGCTTATGTCTTTAAATCTACTGTTGACCCATTTTTAGGTGTCATTAACTTATTAAAGATTAATTCCGGAACTTTATCAGTTGGTCAAGATATTACTATTACTAACACCGGTGACAATAAAAAAGTCGGACAACTATTTTCATTAAGAGGTAAAACACAAATTAACTTACAAACAGCACACTCAGGCGATATCGTAGCTGTTGCTAAACTTGATTTGAATACCGGTCAAACGATAAGCGATCCTCGTA
Source organism: uncultured Acholeplasmataceae bacterium (assembly GCA_964600625.1). Lineage (GTDB taxonomy): Bacteria > Bacillota_I > Bacilli_A > Acholeplasmatales > Acholeplasmataceae > DUQW01. The sequence goes on along the minus strand of CAZRJV010000004.1, from coordinate 12,159 downwards.
ATCAAATTGTTTTCGAACCAGTCCCGATTGTAACTCCTGTTATTTATGTGGCGATTGTACCAAAAAATCGTCAAGACGAAGATAAAATTTCTGGAGCTCTTCAAAGATTAAATCTAGAAGATCCAACTTTTGAAATTAGAAGAAATAAGGAAACTTCACAACTACTTGTTGGTGGACAAGGGATGACTCACTTAGGATATATTTTAGAAAAAATGAAATCAATGTTTAAAGTTGATGTTATTACTGAAGACCAAAAAATAGTTTACCGTGAAACTATTACTAAAAAAGTAGAAGCTGAAGGAAAACATAAAAAGCAATCTGGCGGAGCCGGACAATTTGGCCACGTCTATATTAGATTTGAACCGACCGAAGAAAACTTCGTATTTGAAGAAGAAATTTTTGGTGGCTCAGTTCCTAAAAACTTTCATCCAGCTGTTGAAAAAGGTTTGATTGAAACATTTGAAAAAGGGCCTTTAGCTGGATTTCCAGTGGTTCAAGTTAAAGCTACTTTATATGATGGTTCTTTTCACTCGGTTGACTCAAATGAAATTTCATTTAAGTTAGCTGCCGCGCTAGCATTCAAAGATGCAGTAGCAAATGGAGCCGGCGCTACTATTTTAGAACCAATTATGAAAGTAAGTGTCACGATTAAGGATGCCTTTGTTGGTGATGTTATGGGAGATATTAATAAACGTCGCGGTCGTGTGCTTGGTATGGACCAAGGACAGGGTGAGCAAATTATTAATGCTGAAATTCCCGAAGCTGAAATTGTATCATATGCAATTGATTTAAAGGCGATGACGCAAGGAAGCGGATCATTTACTCGTGAGTTTTTAAGATATGAAGAAGTACCTGCTCATTTAATTGATAAAATCGTTAAGGAATATAAAAAGTAATAATTAATTAAATCACCTATTATAATATGGTGATTATATGAAATGTATTAAGTGTAGCGAATTAATAATTATTAATAGAAATTTTAAAAACTTGTTTAAAATTAAGCATCAACTATTATGTAATCGTTGTCAAAAGGAAATAGTATATGGCCATTATTATGAAACAATTCCGATTGAAGGTGGACTTATACACCATTATTTTCTTAAATATGACCAAGAAAATAATGATCCAAAAATTATGCAATTTTTATTAGAACCATTTTATTGGGTCGCGATTAAAAAGCAACTTCCGCTTTTATATTTTGACCAAATTGATGACGACTTATATCATATATTAGACAATTTAATATGGGGAAACCTAATTATCATAACTATTAATTAAGGAGGTAATGTTATGAACTTTGAAGTACTAGGTAAAGGTGGATTTCAGCCAAGCAAAGCGATTACAGAATACGCAGAAAAGCGGATGAAAAAGGTAATTAGATTGTTGGGAGAAGAAAACATTTCGGAGGTAAGAGTTCTATGCAAGGTTTATAAGGATCATCACAAAGTAGAAATTACCGTATTCGCAAAAGAATTAGTAATTAGAGCGGAAACACAAGAGTTCGATGTCTATGCATCTATCGATAAATCAATCGATCGTTTAGTTCGTCAAATTCATCGTCACCGTGAAAGACTACAAAACCATTTAGATAAAACTAAATTTGGTGAATTTGAAAATACCAACCTTGATGTCGAATCATTAGAAAAAGAAGTTCTTGCTTCTCAATTAGTTAAAAATAAGAAAATAGAGCTACGTCCAATGACGCCTGAAGAAGCTATTCAAGCAATGGAACTAACTGATCATGATTTTTATATTTTCGTCGACAAAAATACTAGTTTAACAAACGTTGTTTATCGTCGAGAAGATGGAGATTATGCCGTTATTGAGACTAAACCAACCACATAATAATAACCCGCTGCAAAGCGGGTTTTCTATTAAAAAAATAGCAGACACTAAATGTCTACTATTTTTATTAAATTAATTATTAAATTATTATCCAAATAGTTTGGCTACTGTCTCCCAGCATACTACATTCCAAAATGCAGAAACATAGTCAGGACGACGGTTTTGATACTGTAAGTAATAAGCGTGTTCCCAAACATCAAGAGCTAAGATTGGTTTTCCTTCACTTAGAGGAGTGTTTTGGTTAGCTGAACCAACAACTTTTAGTTTTCCGTTATTATCAACTAATAGCCAAGCCCATCCGCTTCCGAATTGACCTTTAGCAGCTGCTTCAAACTTTTCTTTGAAACTTTCAAGCGATCCAAAATCACGATTAATAGCTTCTAATAACGCGCCAGTTGGTTGACTGCCACCATTGACTTTTAATAAACTCCAAAACAGTGAGTGATTAAAATGACCGCCACCATTATTAATTACTGCTTGTCTGATATCAGCGGGAATTAAAGAAGGATCAGTTAACATTTCTTCTAATGATAGTTTTGAGTCTGGATGCTTTTCTAAAGCCGCGTTTAAATTGTTTACATATGCTTGATGATGTTTAGTATGATGGATTTCCATTGTTCTAGCATCAATAAATGGTTCTAATGCGTCATAGGCATAATTTAATTTAGGTAGTACATATTTCATAATTATCTCTCCTTTTTTATTTATACTATTTCTATCTAATTCGATTATATATTATATATATAATAAAGACAACTGGTTTGCTTGATTGTATAAATAAAGAACTTGTGATAAAATAGCATTATTAAAAGTGTTTTTGCTCTTAAATAAGGGTAGAAATATTTTATATTTTGAGGGATCTAATGAAAAAAATTCTAATTAAAACTAAAAATATCTTTTTCAAAAATTATCCCAGAACTTTTTTTTCAGTCTACCTATTATTAGGTTTATTTGGTGGAGTTATTCTAATATTACCAATTTCAAATCATGGTAATTTGAAATTTATTGATTCGTTATTTATTTCTATTTCAGCACTGTCAACGACCGGGTTATCACCAGTAACATCCTTGGCTGACACTTTTACCATTTTTGGTAAAATTGTCATTATGTTTATTACCCAAATCGGCGGCTTGGGAATTTATATGTTAATTGCTAATTTTTGGATTTTTAGCAAAAAGAAAATTGATGTAAGTGAGCGAGCGATTCTTGCAGCAGAACAAAATGTATTTACATTAAAAGGCATTATTCGCAATATAAAAACGGTATTTTTAACAATTATCTCAATTGAGATTATTTCAATTATTTTTTTAACAATCTATTTTTCACTATCGCCAACCTTAAATACTAATTCGTTTGGTGTGAATTTGTTAGAAGCTGCATTTCTTACAACCGCTTTATTTATGAATGCTGGTTTTGAAATGTTTTCGGGTGGATTTATTTTTGCCAATTTTTTAACTCTTAATCATTATCCAATCATTATATGGGGAATGATTTTGATTTTTGTTGGCGGAATGGGATTTATTCCGATTAGTGAAACAATTGACTGGTTTAAGTCTAAATTTAAAAAAGAACATTTTAAATTTTCATATGTTTCAAAACTATTGTTTTGGACCCATTTTGGGCTTTGGGTATTTGGTGGTATTGTTTTATATCTACTAGAAATGAATGGTGTTTTAAAAGGATTAGGTTTTGCTAATTCAATCACCGTCTCCTTTTTCACATCTATTTCAACTAGAAGTTCTGGGTTCTCCATCCTAAACAGAATTAGGGATTTAAAACCGGCAACACAATTATTCATGACACTACTAATGTTTATCGGAGCATCACCAAATTCAGCCGGAGGCGGGATTCGGATTACGACAGCTATTTTGGCAATTGCTGGTATTGTTAGATTTAGTTTGAACAAAGCTCAAACTAAAATTGGTAAGAGAGCGTATAAAGAAAACACCGTCCAAAAAGCAATGGTTGCTTTAATGGCGGCAATTTCTTTAATAATTGTTTCAGTATTCATAATTACTTTAAGAGAAAACGGCGTTTGGTCAGTCTTTGATGTTACCTTTGAGGTAATATCTGCATTTGGAACAGTCGGTTATACTAATGGCTTAACAAATAGTGCATCGATTTTAACGAAAGTGGTACTAATGATTGTTATGTTTATTGGACGTATTTCGATAATAACATTTATTTCAAGTTTTGACTCAACAAAGAAAAAGCAAGCTTACATGTTAACCGAGTATGATTTAATGGTTAGCTAATATTTCTTGATTGACCGAGGAAATGTATATTGTTTTATAGTTAGTATAGGTTGCTTTAAAGGTTTCAGACTTTCTAATTTTAGTTACATATCTAACTAAAGTATAATCAACAGGAATCGAACTAGAATGTTTATAATTTGAATAAAAAGCAGCATACTGAGCAGCTTTTTCAATTACCTTAGGTGTAACTTTACCTTTGACGATTACATGAGCTCCCGTTCCTGATTTAACGTGGAGCCACAAGTCATCATTTTTAGCAATTTTAGATAGAAGATGTCTATTTTGGTTAGAATTTTTTCCGATAAAAATTTCCGCATCAAGATATTTAATACTAGCAATAGTTATTTGATTAGGTTTAGATCTTCGTTGAGTTTTATATTTAAAACCATAATTAGACAACATTAAAGCAAAATCATCAAGATCCTCTTCCTCTAAAAAAGTTAATGTTTCTAAGAATTCAGAAAATAAATCTATCTTTTCTTTTGACTTTTCTATTTCATTACCGATATAGTTAAAACTTGATTTAGCTTTTTTATATAACAAATAAAATTTTTGGGCATTTTCATTTAAGGTGAGTTCAGGGTTTAAAGGGTATGCGTTAAAATGCGATGACTGCTTTGATAGATCGAGATTAGAAGCATAGATTTGATCGGCAATTTCTTTTAATTGGAAATTTGCTTGATGCTTACTAAGATCATTTTCTAAGTTTAGAACTCTCTTTTTAGCTTTAGATATTTCGGTTGTAATAAATTTTTCATACGGCTTTGTATTAAGTTTTTTAGCGATTTTTAAATCCTGTAATAATGATGATATAGTTGGGTAGGTCTGGATATTGTTACTATCAAATAAATTGAACCAATAAAACTGATTATTGTCAATATTTTTAACCGGATTAATCGCCATATTATTTAAATCAAGCGGTTGATTAGAAAGATAGTTGGCTAATAAAGGCGAAATACCTTCAAAATTAGCAATGATTTCAGAAACATTTAGACTACCAATATCATTTTGATTATATGACCTTTTATTAGAGTTAATAACTTCATAATTTATATTTGGTAAAACAGTTTTCCCTTCTAAATCATGAACTAATTTATAAGCGTTTATGATGCGGTTTTCTTCTAATAAGATTAAATTAAAACTCCGACCAAAAGATTCTAATACAAGAGTTTTACTAGTGAAACCTTTAATTAGATCAACGCCCTCAAAAGTAAAATTGATAATTCGATCCTTATCGTTTTGTTCAATACGACTTAAACGATAGCTTAGTAAGTGTTTTTTTAATAAATTAGCAAATTCATGATTATTATTATCAATTGATTCGCTGGTGATGTAAAATAACCCCGGAATATAGTCAAGTGTAAAACAAAGATAGATTTTTCCCAATTTTAAAGACAAATAATGGTTATTGATGAGTATTTTGTCTACTCTTTTACCAATTATTTGTGGTTCAATTTCTTCAATTGTTTTTGCAATGAAATATCCATCAAAAGCCATTTAATCACCAAATTAATTATACCATAATAATGAAAATGCTTAAAAATATAATTAAAATCATATAGATAACGGCCTTTTCATCGATGTAAGCGTTTTTTTGCTTTTTATCTTGTTAGTTTGATTATAATATATTATAATATATAAAAAGCCACAGGAGGTTGTTTGATGAAACTTAATGAACGCGGTCTACTAATAGTAATATCTGGTCCATCTGGCGTCGGAAAGAGCTCGGTTAGAAAAGCCTTATTTGACATGCCTGGACAAGATTTAGTATATTCAGTATCTATGACTACTCGCAAACCTAGAAATGATGAAACTGAAGGGTTAGACTATTATTTCGTCAATAAAAAAACCTTTGAAGACAAAATTAAGAATGGGGAATTTCTTGAGTGGGCTAATTTTGTCGGTTATTATTATGGAACTCCAAAAGATAAAATCGAAGAATTATTAGATGAAGGTAAACAAGTGGTTTTAGAAATTGAAGTTGATGGCGCTCTACAAGTAAGAAGACAAATGAAAGACGCCGTATTTATTTTCTTAGTTCCGCCAGCCAAAGAATCTCTAATCAACCGATTAAAATCTCGCGGTACGGAAGATGAAAGTGAATTAAAAGAAAGAATCGATAAAGCTGAAAAGGAATACCTATTGGCTTATAAGTATGACTATATTGTCGTAAATGATGAAGTCAATAATGCTGCTGATCGAATCATGGCAATTATTAGAGCAGAACATGCCAGAACTGAAAGAACAATTCATAAATACTTAGAATTAATAGAAGGTGAAAAAGATGAAAAATAACGATGGAATGAGATATCCGTCAATTGACGATTTACTAAATAAGATTGACTCAAAGTATAAGCTTGCTTATGCCGCTGCTAGAACGGCTAAAATTATTGAACAAAATGAATTAGAATTAAATAATGTTAAATGTGTTAAAAGTGTCGGCCAAGCATTGGAAGAAATTTTAAACGGAAAAGTTGACATTGAATTTGAGTAGAAAATAAGGATGTAGTCCTTTTTTTCATTTAAGAGGGAGTGTAGTAATGAAATTATTTGAATTTTTAAGAGATTATCTTCAAGGACGACCAATTATTGATGAAATAACTGGAGATATTACTAGTTGGACCGGTGGTTTAGGGCTGAGTGAAGGATTAACTGATATTATAATCGCTTCCGCTTTTTCAATATTTTTAATTATTTTAACAACTATATTGTTATGGGTCATTAAAAAACTTATTCAAAAAGGTATGGAAAGAAAACTCATCAGAGTAAAAAAAGAACAGGAGCTATTAGAAAGTATTAAAGAATCAGAAAACAAAAAAAGAAGAAGTCTTACTGAAATTAACACTTTAATTGCGGCTGAAGTAAAAAATGACAGTCCGTATCAATTTGTTGATGTTAAAAAAAGAGCTCAAACGATTTCCAATACTACTTATAAAATAATTGCTTCTGTGATTTGGTTAATAGTTATTATTAATATTCTGGATGCCTTTGGTGTTAACGTTATCCCATTAATTACTGGTGCAGGTATTATTGGAATTGCTGTTGCCTTTGGCGCTCAAGAATTTATAAAAGACTTTATCAGTGGATTATTTAATATTTTTGAAAATACATATAGTGTTGGCGAATCAGTCGAGGTTGACGGATTTGTTGGTACGGTTAGAGAAATTGGTTTAAGAACAACAAAGATTGAAGATTGGGCTGGAGATTATTTAATTATTAATAATGGTAAAATCGCTCGTGTAATTAATCGTTCAAGAAATTATTCAACTGGGATTGTCGAAATTATATTAACAAATAAAGTGGTTGTTGCTGAAGCAACAGCCGCAATTACAAAGTTTTGTGAAGAATTCACAACAGATAACCCTAACTTTATTGGGCCATTGACACTTTTAGGAATGTCTAATGCAACTTTAGTATCATATACATTTTCACTAACTGCCCTAACAAAACCAGCTGGTCATCGCGGTATTGAACGCGAAGTAAGAGTTAAACTAACTCAATATTTAGAAGAGCAGGGTTTTGAAGGTCCACAGCAAACTATCATTGTTAATTCATAGAAGGGGTTTTTAGCCCCTTTTTTTATTAAAACATGTTAAAATATAGTTGGTGATTTATTTGAACCTAAATGATAAACTTTCGCTTTTACCGACTAGTCCTGGCTGTTATTTAATGACTGACGATGCTGGTGAAGTTATCTATGTTGGAAAAGCTAAAAATCTAAAAAATCGGGTCCGTTCATATTTTGTCGGGGCCCATAATGAAAAGACGACGATGTTAATCTCTGAAATCAGAGATTTTTCCTATATATTGACTAATAGCGAACAAGAATCTTTAATTTTAGAAATTAATCTTATTAAAAGATATTTACCTAAATATAATATTAGATTGGTTGATGATAAAAGTTATCCTTATATTACTTTTACAAAAGGGGACTATCCCAGACTAATTGTTATTCGTTCAAAAACACCATCAACCAAAGCGTTTGGCCCATATCCAAATGGATTTAGTGCCAGAGTTACTGTTGATTTATTAAACAAAATTTATCCATTTAGAAAATGTGTCACAATTCCTAATAAAGCTTGCTTGTATTATCATATTGGACAATGTCTTGCTCCTTGTATTAAAGATGTTGATAAGAATGAATATGAGCTAATGATTAAAGAAGTTACTAAATTTTTAAAGGGTGACACTAAAAAAGTTTTAGATCAATTGAATGAAAAAATGCTTTCAGCAAGTAACAACTTAGAATTTGAAAAAGCAAATGAATATAAAGAGATGATTCAACATATTAACAATATATCCGAAAAACAAATTATTAGTTTAGCTGATTTTAAAGACCGCGACATCATAGCCTATGCCTATGATGACGAAAAAATAGCGATTCAAATTCTATTAATGAGAAATGGTCAAATTACTGATACTCATCAAACAATATTTTCATATATCGGAAATCATTACGAAGCAGCTTTAAATTATATTGACCAACTTTATTTAAATAAAGTGTATGTTGATGAGTTGTTATTTAGTGACCATTTTAATAATGAAGATTTATCTTTAAGATACAAAAAGAAAGCAACTATCCCCCAAATCGGTGATAAGAAAAAAATGGTTGAACTCGCTTATAAAAATGCTTTGGATAACTTAACCAACTACTCTAAATTATATCAACATCAACTTGATAAGAATTTGGAACTTGATCAAGCTTTCTACGATTTATTTGGCAAAGAAATTAATTATATCGAAGCCTTTGATAATTCCGGATTATATGGAAGTGCTCCCGTGTCAGCCGTAATAGTTTATAAAAATCATCAATTCATTAATAATGAATACCGAAAATTTAACTTAAAAACGGCTACCCAAGATGACTATCAATCGTTTAGAGAAGTCGTTTACAGACGGTTTTACCGTCTTTTAATGGCCGATGCTCAATTGCCGCAACTAATTTTAATTGATGGCGGAAAAGGACAGGTCAGTGCCGCTAAATCAGTGATTGATGAGTTACAATTGGATATTATCGTAGCAGGATTGAAAAAGAATAAAAGCCACGAATTTGAAAATTTAGTTTTAAATAATGAAGAAATAGTGATTCCTAAAAATAGTGAAATATTTAAAGTGTTATCAAAGATAAGCGCTGAAATTCATCGATATGTCATAACTTTCCATCGTCAAGTAAGAATTAGAGAAACCTTTAAATCACCTTTAGATGGAATTAGAGGTATTGGACCAAAAAGAAAAGAACTTTTACTGAAACACTTTGAAACTGTTGAAGGAATAAAAAATGCCAAAATTGACGATTTTGTCAAAATTGGCATCAATGAAAAACTGGCAAAAAAGATAAAAGAGGAACTAAAATGAAACATGTTATTTACCGTGTTAGTCGCAATAAAGATCGGTTCTATTGTATTATAAACGGGCAACGAATTGGTTTTTATTTAACAAGAAGTCTAGAAAAAATTTTTTCACAACACTTAAAAGTAGGTCATCTAGTTGATTTTGAAATTACTGATTTAACCAAAAAAATCGGTCAAGGCAAATATCATCAAGTGAGTCATTTTAATAAAATTGAAAGTTTGAATCCCTATTACAATATTTACGACTTAGAACAACTACGTCAAGATATGAGTGTGGTAATTAGGAATTATGACTATTATTTTTTTATTGATTTTGAAATGACAATGCCTGGTTATAAAAGTGGTCCTTTTCAAGCTGAAATTATCCAGTTTGGTGGCGTTTTAACAAATAATCAAGGCAATGTTTTGCTTGAAAAAGATTATTTCGTTAAACCTAAAGTAAATAAGATATCTATTAGAACAATTAAGTTTTTAGATCTTGATTTGGATGAGTTTTACCAAAACGCTAAAGATTTTGAATATTTTTACTTAGATTTCAAAAATATTCTTGACAAATATGAACCTAAAATAGTTGTTTGGGGCCGTAATGATATCATTGCTCTAAACGACTCATATAAGATTCATGATTTATTACCATTAACTAATGAGTTTGATTTCTTTGATTTGTTGACTCTACATAAAGATTATTTTAATTTAAATCAAGACCTTGGCTTATTTAGTGCTTACCAAACTTATTTTCCTAATGACAAAATTAAAAAACAAGCTCACGATGCTAAAGATGATGCAAAAATAACCAAAAAAATTTTCTTTGAGTTCATTGATGAAACTAAAATAAAAAAGTGATCAAAAATCACTTTTTTAATATCTTATTTAGATAATACAACCAAGATTTCTTACAATAGGAATAATCATTGGTTTTCTTTGAGTGATTTCATAAATCTTATCACTTAAGAAATATGATACACGAGATTTTAAATCTTTTTCACTGACAAAGACATCTTGTGAAAATTGTTCAGTTACAAATGCCTTGGTTGAGGAGGCTAAAGAATCAGTTAATTCTTCATTGCCGCGCATATAGATAAATCCTCTTGAGATAATAGTTGGATCGGTCATGATTTTCTTCGATTGACAATCAACTGTGATTATGACAGCCAACATTCCATCATCACTTAAAATCTTTCTTTCTCTAATTACGTTATTGGAAATATCACCTATACCAGTACCATCAACGTAAACGTCATTAGCAGGAACGCGTCCCGCTAGTCTAATACTATTTGTTGATACGGCAGCGACATCGCCATTATCCATAATTAGAATATTTTGTGGTTCAACACCGACACTAGTTGCTAAATCTCGGTGAAATTTTAACATTCTGTGTTCTCCGTGAACGGGAATAAAGAATTTTGGTTTTGTTAAGCTTAACATTAATTTTAAATCCGATTGGGACCCGTGTCCTGAAGTATGCGTATCAGCAAGTGGACCGTGGGTAATAACTTCAGCTCCAATTCTAAACAAAGCATTGATAGTACGATTGATAGGTTCTTGATTACCAGGAATTGGTGATGAAGAAAAGATAACTGTATCACCAGGCATTGCTTTAATAAAGCGATGGGACCCGGCAGCAATTCTACTAAGGGCCGCTAAGGGTTCACCTTGAGAACCGGTACATAAAATAGTTAGTTCATTTGGTGAGATACGGTTTAACTCATTAGGATCGATAAAGGTATTAACAGGAGCTTTGATATAGCCAGAATGAATGCCGATTTCAATCGCTTTTTCCATTGAACGCCCAATTACTGCTACTTTTCGCTTAGCAGCAACAGAAGCATCAATAATTTGTTGCATCCGATATATGTTTGAGGCAAATGTAGCGATAATAATGCGCCCTTCAATATTTACAAATAAATCAATGATAGATTCACCAATTACGCGTTCAGACTGAATTGGTTTAGAACGTTCGGCGTTTGTGGAGTCTGACAGTAAGACAAGGACTCCCTCATCACTCATTTTAGCTAATTTATTATATTCTGCAGCTGGTCCAACTGGTGTTAAGTCAATTTTAAAATCCCCAGTATGGAAAATATATCCCATAGGAGTTTTTAAAGAAATCCCGTGCATGTCAGGAATTGAGTGATTTAGCCTAACAAAACTAATTTCGATTTGATTAAATTTATAGGTATAATGTGAACGATATTCTTCAATTTTAGGAACTTTAATATCCTTAAATTCACTTAATTTCGATTCGATTAAATCAACAGCAAAGCCACAAGCATAGATTTTAGGGATCTTGACTTTTCTTAATAAATAAGGAATTCCTCCAATATGGTCTTCATGGCCGTGAGTAATAAATAATCCAACGATTCGTTCGCTGTTTTCTTCTAAAAAAGTGTAATCTGGTAAAACGTAGTCGATACCTAATAGATAAGAGTCTGGAAACATAATTCCAGCATCAATTATAAAAATTTGGTCGTAGGCATCGACAACATACATATTTTTTCCTACTTCGCCTAGTCCACCTAAAGCGAAAATGCCGATTTCATCGGATTTTAGTAAAGAGTTTTTCATTTAATTCCCCCTGTATCGTCTTATTTACTAACAGTTTATCAAAAATCAGTTTAAATTGATAGCAATTAGTTAAATTGGTTCAAAAAATTAAACTCTTTATTGATTCATTTGAAATTGTAAATCATTTATTACCATGATATACT
>CAZRJV010000003.1:0-36749 GCA_964600625.1 uncultured Acholeplasmataceae bacterium | reverse complement strand
AATACCCACTTGAAGTTAGTCTGTTTTCAGCTTTTCCAATTTCATCATGATAAATGCTCATATCCAAAACCTTACCTGTTTTTTGATACTCATCAATTAGCATTCGGTATGTTTTAACAACTGTTGCGATATAGTGAAGACTTTTCATCCGTCCTTCTATTTTTAATGAACTAATACCTATATCCATTAATTTAGGTACTTCATCTAAAGCCATTAAATCTTTTGAAGACATTGAAAAAAACTCCTCACTAACACGATTGTTTTGATCATATAAATGATATTGCCAACGGCAAGAATGAGCACAACCGCCACGATTGGCATCCCTTAAGGTTAAGTTATTTGACAAACTACAACGCCCTGAAAAACTCATGCACATTCCACCGTGTATAAATACTTCTAACTCAATAAAGCCTTTTGGCAGCGAGTCAAGCTCTTCTAACGATAACTCGCGGCCTAAAACGATTCTTTCAACGCCATAATTTTTCCAGAATTGTAGTGCTTTAGAAGATAGCGCTGATTGTTGGGTTGAAAGATGAACTTCAAGGTTAGTGTTATCAAGAGCGGCTTTAATTATTACTGGTGAGGCCGCAATAATTGCGTCAACTTTTCTTGCTTCTAAAGCTTGTAAGTATTCAACTAATCCATCTAAGTCCTCATGATGAGGAATAATATTAGTAGTAACATAAACCTTTTTGCCTAACGAATGAGCAAAATCAACAGCTTCTTCAATAGTGTCAAGGTTGAAATTTGAAGCACGGGCACGTAATGAAAATTTATTGCCACCAATAAAAACGGCATCAGCACCGTAGATTAAAGCATATTTTAATTTTTCTAAATCGCCAGCTGGCGCTAATAATTCAATCATAATTTTTCCTTTAAATAGACAGTTTTAACATCATAAAAACCATCATCCCACGTTTCATTATATTGCTGTTGGATCTCAGCAATAGTAGTTTCATTATAACCATTCAAATAGAGATCCAAGATTTTAATAATATAATTATCATCTTTAAAAATAGAATCAATTACAAAATAATCAACAATCGGTTTTAATTGATCCAAATAAGAAAAACTATTTACCACCTTAGAACGGTAAACATGAGTTCCCGCTTGATCTTGTAAAATCGGAAAAGGACTACCCTCTCTTTTGTTTTCTAATATCTTATAATTATATTTTTTTTCATCTAATGATAAATTATAATGTTTTTTAAAATTGGTAATCAAAGCTCTTTTGGAATAAAACATTGATAAGTGTCCGTGACCAATTAAAAATAGGTGATAGACTTTATGATTTGAGATTTCCAAAATATCATCAAAAGTAATCTCTTTAGCAACAAAACCACCGTATACGTTAAATGGTTTTAACATATTAAAATCAAGATAGTTAGTTAATAATGTTTCACCATTAAAAACAATCTTATCAGCTAAGTCTAAATCTATTAGATGTTGAACAATCCCTAAATCAATAGTAAGAATTCCTGTTAATTTTTCAACGTTTATTTTCGATAAAAATAACGATAAATTATCAAACTCTTCGTCAATATACATTTTTTGTAAGTTCAAGAAAACTTCTTGTGATTTATTTTGACAATAATCAATAATATTATTTATTTCTTCAATACTAAAGCTTTTTGTTAAACTTGTAGCAAACTCGCTATTTCCCACGATAAAGCCATCTGCCATTGTTAGTTTAGATATATTATCGATATTATGTGGTGTAACTAAAAACTTCATTTTATCTTCCTTTGTGAAACGCTAATCCCATCACCTATTTGATAAAAAACTGTCTCAAATTCAGTGTTGTTGATTAGGTATTCTCTAAATTTTTTTAATTTTTTTAATAATTGTCTAGTGTGTCTAGAAACTAGCGATTCATCTAAGTTATGAAAATTTAGATTGTCAGCGACAATTAAACCATTGTTGTTTAAGTTATTTGAATATTTTTCAAAAAACTTAATGTATTGAGCTTTCGCCGCATCAATAAAGATGAGATCAAATAAACCATTAACTTCTATTTCCAAAGCATCTCCTAAAATAGGAAATACTTTATCGGTAACTTGAAATTTTTCAATATTGGCCAAAGTTTGAAGGTATAAATCATAATCTCTTTCAATTGTTACAACATTTACGTTTAAAAGCGCCATGTTAATAGCGCTATAACCGATGGCGGATCCAATTTCTAAAACTGACTTAATATTATAATCTTTAATTAGTTTTTGGAGAAAAGATAATCCCTCTTTGTTAATGATCGGAATATTATTTTCTTTTGCTAGTTGTTCTAGTTCATAGATGAAGTGATTCTTCATCTTCATCATAATATGACATTAATTCTTCTAGCATTTCCCAATCTTCATCGCTTGTGACATCTTCTAAAGTGCCGGCTCCTGGATTATTTGGGTCTTCAATATAGAGTGCAGCGCTTATTTCATGAGTATCAGAAAACTCAAAAACTACAAAATTTCTGCCGTCTGTTGCTTCATGGGTAAATAATATATTGCAAATAATTTCTTCACCTTCATCATTAATAACTACAAATTGATCTTCTTTCATCGTAATTACCTCATTTCCTTTATCTTTACATATAAAAATTATATCACATTAATAAATAATAATATTATTTAATTACTTAAAATTTAGTTACTTATCGAGTTTAAATAGTTTTGTAAAATGATAGTAGCGGCTAATTCATCTTTTAGTCGTTTTTGCTTATCACGACGCACTTGTCCTTCTATTAAAGTATCTAAGGCTTGTTTAGTTGTTAGTCTTTCGTCCCATAGAATAACTTTAACATTGGTTTTTTCTTCAATTTTTTTAGCAAAATCAATCGAAATTTGTCCTCTAATGCCTAAATCATTATTCATATGTCGAGGAACTCCTAAAACAACATGAGTAATTTGGCGATCTTCAATCGTTTTAATAAGTAAAATCAAGGCCTCATCATAATTGTTATCAGTAAACCTAATCGTTTCTAAATTGGAAGCAATAATTCCTGATTCAGATATTGAAACGCCGATTGTTTTACTTCCTAAATCTAAGCCAAGATATTTATTCATTAATAAGCTCCTCTATCTTAAGTAACGCTTCATCCAATTTTTCAAGATTATCGGTGCCCCCTCTTGCAAAATCCGGTTTGCCGCCACCGCGACCATTAGTTATTTCACTGGCCATTTTTATCATCGAATTAGCGTTATTTACTTTTGATTTTGCGATAAAAGTAACCTTTTCATCTTTAACATTAGCAATAAATAAAGCAGTTAAATCCTTTTGAGCAAATATATCATCAGCAATCGCTTTTAAAAGACTTGGATCAAAATCATTTAATTTAATAACAGCAACACTAGAATTAATATTACTAATAATTCCATCAAGTGTTTTTAACGTTTGTTGTTCTTTATAATCAAAAACTTGTTTTTCATATTCTTTTAATAGTAATTTATAATTTTCTAAATATGATCGGTAGTGAATAATATCTTGGTAACTACCAATAATTTGCGGTCTATCTTGATGATTAAACTTAATTTTAGAAATAATAACTTTACTAAGTTTATCATCTAAATTTTCAATTTCACTTATAATTGGTTGTAAATATTTCAAAATTTTAGAAATAATATTATCACCGGTAATTGCTTCAATGCGATAAATTCCTGACCCAATTGATTCAATTAATGTAATCGCGAATTCTCCTATATCTAAAGTATTTAGAGCATGTGTTCCACCACATAGTTCAATCGAATAATCCATGTCAACAACTCTAACAACGTCACCATATTTTTCAGTAAATAAAGCTTCTGCTCCTAGTTTTTTTGCTTCATCAATTGGCATGATTTTAGTTTTAATCGGGATTGCTTTTTTAATTTGACTATTTACAATTTTTTCAACTTTTAAGATTTCTTCATTAGTTGGGAAATCATAATTATTAAAATCAAATCGAAGTGAATCGGGACTAACTCGTGACCCATGTTGATTTAGATGAGTGCCTAAAACATCTTTTAAACTTTTGTGTAATAAGTGAGTAGCGCTATGATTTTTAATCGTTTGACTGCGAAAATCAGCATCGACTTTGGCAATAACTTCTAAGCCTTCTACAAATACGCCATCAACAAAATGAAGATGTTGCCCATTTGGTAGCTTGATAACATCAATTACCTCAATACCATCAATAGTTCCTTGATCTGAAACTTGACCGCCGCTTTCAGCATAAAATGGGGTTTTGTCTAAAACAATTCCTTTATCAAATACTTTAATAACTTTTGATTTTGATTCTAGCGTATCATAGCCAATAAATAGTGATTCTTGGGTAAATTTTAAAAATCTTTCATCTTGGGCATGCATCGAACTTTCGTTATTTCTGGAATCACGAGATCGCTTTTTTTGAAGTTCTAACTGTTCATAAAAACCATCAAGATCAACTTCTAGTTGATGTTCTTTAGCATATTCTTCGGTTAACTCGATTGGAAAACCGAAAGTATCATATAGTTTAAAGGCTTGCTTGCCATCAATAATCTTTTCATTATTGGCTATTACTTGTAAGAATTGTTTTTCTCCTTCAATTAAGGTAGCCAAAAACTTTTCTTCTTCAACTAAAACAATTTTTTTAATAACTTGGTCAAAATTAACTATATTTGGATATTGTACTTTCATAATATTAATAACATCATCAACTAATAAATGAAGAAATGGCTTGTTTAAATTAAGACTTCTTCCGTGTTTTAACGCTCTTCTTAGTAATCGTCTTAAAACATACCCTCGACCTTCATTAGAAATTGTTGCACCATCACTTAAAGCCATGACAATGGTTCTAATGTGATCAGCAATAATTTTATACTCCTTTTGACCAGAATATGTAACTTGACTCAAATTTTCAATATGGTTAATGATTGGCAAAAATAAATCTGTTTCAAAATTGGTTTTTGCATCTTGTAAAATCGCAGTAATCCGTTCTAATCCAGCTCCAGTATCAATATTTTTATTTGGAAGTTCAGGATATTTTTCACGTGTTAGTCCCGGTTTTGAATTATATTGAGAAAAAACAATATTCCAAATTTCAACAAAACGATCATTTTCAATATCATTTATTAACAGTTCCACACCACGTTTGTCAAATTTAGGACCCCGATCGAAATGAACTTCGGTACACGGACCACATGGTCCTTCACCAATTTCCCAAAAACATTCTTCAAGCGGAATAATTCGCTCGTCAGGTACGCCAAGTTCAAGCCAGTATTTCTTGGCATCCAAATCAGTTGGGTAATAGGAAAAATATAATTGATCAACTGAAAAATTAAAATATTTTGGCGAAGTCAATAATTCAAACCCCCAAGTGATAGCTTCTTTCTTAAAATAATCACCAATTGAAAAATTACCTAGCATCTCAAAAAATGTATGGTGTCTAGCGGTTAGGCCAACATTTTCAATATCATTGGTTCGAATACATTTTTGGACATTTGCCATCCGTTTATTTGGTGGGATTTGGGAGCCATCAAAATATTTCTTCAGCGGAGCTACACCAGCATTGATCCAAAGTAGTGTTGGATCATTAACTGGTACTAATGGGCTTGATTCAACAATTTGATGTTGTTTGGATTTCCAGAAATCCAACCATATTTTTCTAATATCATTTGATGATAATTTTTTCATATAACCTTCCTCATTTCTAAAAAAATAAAAGTCCTTAAAAAACAACGTTTTCTAAGGACGACAATTATCGCGGTACCACCTTAGTTCTAAAAGATTTCTTTTAGCCCTTAAGATTAAAATTTTGCTCGTAAGCAGCCTTCAATCGTTACTTATTACCATCTTTCAGCCAGGGACGGTATTTCTTCTTGATAAGACCCGATTTACTCCTCTTAGTCATTGCTTAACTATATTTTATCATAAATTTTTAATTTTAAATAAAAATAACTAACTAAATAATAAGATTAATGCTAATCCGCTTATTATTAAGATTAGACCGCAGATATTTGATAAAACAAAATACCAATGTTTATTTTTATGTCTAATTAAATAAAGTCCTAAAAATCCTCCGATTGCACCACCAAATATTGACATAATAAGTAATGTTTTCTCTTTGGTACGCCAAGTACCTTTGATCGCTTTTCTTTTATCAATGTAATAGGCAAAAAAAGTTATAATCGTTAGAAAAGCAATCACACTCAAATAAATAATTAATATTGGTTTCATAAAAACCTCATTTCTTGATTAGATGACTAACCATAAATTTTACCCATAATATAATTAATTAATCTATTAGGTAATAAACGTGATAAAAACACAAAAAACTTGTATTTTAGACCAACCACTTTACGAAGTGGCGGTCTTTTTCTCATAATGTTTTTATACATTACTTTTGAAACATACTCAACAGACATCCCACTTTGCTCATCTTTTTCCATTGTCGCAATTGATTTAGTTATTCTAGATTGATAAACAGGTGAATCTAAGGTATTTTTCTTTCTCGCTGCAGTGAATTCAGTTTTTATATCACCTGGTAAGAAATTAATTACTTTGATATTAAACGGTTTAAGTTCAATATTCAAGCCTTCCGAATACAAGTTAATAGCTGCTTTATTAGCAGAATAAAAAGTTTGAAAAGCAATTGGTAATATCGCCGCTACTGATGAAATATTGACAATTTTTCCAAATTTATTTGCTCGCATAATAGGAATAACTTGTTTTGTTACTTCAAAAGTACCAAAAAAGTTAACATCAAACATAAACTTAGCATCATCAACTAAAGTATCCTCAACTGCTCCTGATATCCCCATCCCAGCTGAATTGATTAAAATATCGATTTTACCTTCTTTTTTATAGATATCATCAATAATCTCTGAAATGCGATTACTATCAGTTATATCACCTGGATAATGGTTTAAACCATCGAGAGCAACTAATCTTCTTGATATACCATAAACGCGATGACCTTTTTCTATAAATATTTTAGCATTTCCCAATCCGATTCCTGAGGAAACACCAGTAATTAAAACAACCACTACTCATCACCCTCAATTTCTGGGTAATTAAGAACAATTTTAGCAATAATATCAACTGCTTTGTCAATAATATCATGACTGTGAGTCGCCATTAAGCTAACCCGAATTAAACATTCACCAGGACTACTCGCCGGTGGAACGACTGGATTGACATAAACGCCATTATTAAACAATTCGATACAAATTAACATCGTTCTTAAAAAAGTATAAGTATAAATAGGAATAATTGGAGTTTCACTTTCAATAATTGTCAATCCAGATTCTTTTAATCTTTTTCTCATATATGAAGCATTTTCTAGTAATTTAACAGGACGCTGTGGTTCTTCTTTTAATATATCTAAAGCTTGTTGGGCACTAGCAGTATTAGCAGGTGGAATAGCCGCCGAAAAGATATAAGGGCGTGAATTATGACGAATAAAATCAACCACTTTGCGAGTACTAACAACATAACCACCAATTGAAGCAAGCGATTTTGAAAATGTACCCATAATAATATCAACTTCATTTTCTAAGCCGAAATAATGAGCAGTTCCCTTTCCTTCAGGACCAATCGTACCAAAACCATGAGCATCATCTACCATAACGCGTGCATTGTATTTCTTCGCTAACGCAACTATTTCAGGAAGTTTAGCAATGTCGCCACCCATCGAAAATACCCCATCAGTAACGATTAGTTTCCCAAGATTTGGATCAGCCTCTTTTAATTTACTTTCTAAATCTTTCATATCACTATGATTATAACGAACCATCTTGCCATAAGAAAGTCTAATTGCATCATAGATCGAAGCATGATTTTCTTTATCACTAAAAACTAAATCATGACGGCCCACTAACGCGGAAATTATTCCCAGATTAGTTTGAAAGCCGGTTGAAAATAATGTTGCGTCTTCTTTATCTAAAAATTTAGCTAAATCCTCTTCCAATTTAACGTGAATATCAAGAGTACCATTTAAAAATCTTGAACCTGAAACTCCTGAGCCGTATTTTTCAGTCGCTGTGATAGCAGCCTTTATAACTTTAGGGTGAGAAGTAAGTCCCAAATAATTATTAGAACCAAACATCATCACTTCCAAACCCTCCATTTTAACAATCACGTCTTGTTTGGTACTTAGTTTATGAAAATAAGGATAAAAACCCTTTTCTTTAGCTTCATCAGCAGTTGTAAATTTCTTCGCCTTGTCAAATAAATCCATTTTTAATAGTCCTCCTGGTAAGCAAATTTTTTGCGTTTACCATCTTCTTTATCTTTATTACGTCCAAACATTAATTTAAATAAACCCATTGCTCCAACTGTTGCCCAGATAGCAATGATAAAATATCTAACACCATCTAACATAAATGTCATCAAAGGAATAGCTTCACCTTCAATAAGTTCGGGATATGGAAGGATATATTTAAGTGCTTGCTGTAAACCAAAGGTCACACCGATACCAATTACAAATTTAACAATTTGTTTCCAAACCTCTTTTTCTCTTGGTTCATATTTAATAAACCGTTTTTCAATATAATAACCAATCGCAAAAGCAGTAAAAGCTCCCGCTGCTTGAAACATTTCTTTGTTATACATTTTAAATTCTACAAGTAAATAAACAGCTAATAAAATAAATGGTAACATCGCTAAACCGACATATTCTTCTTTTTTAACGCGACCAAAAATAGCATAAATAATAAAAACAGTCGCAATTCCAACAGTAACTCCGGCGATAACATCTGAAAGATAATGTTGTCCGAGATAAAGTCTAGAAAATGGAATTAAAATAATGTTTAGTATTAATAAAATCCATACATATAAATTGCTAGATTTCTTCAAAACGCCCGTTGTAATTGCCGCTGCTGACTGACTATGACCGGAAGGAAAAGCATAACTTTGTTCCCCGTAAGCCTCATGTGCTGGTGTCCCAATACTTTCAACAGTATCAGAAAATTGATAAGGACGTGGTCTTTTAATTAAAACTTTCACTACACTAACAATAACTGTACTTGTTAAAAATGCAGTAATAAATTGATAAGCCCATCTTTTTTCAAATAGCCAATAAATCATTACCGCTACTATGATAAATAAATAAGCTTCACCTAGATATGAAATATAGATAAAGAATTTATCAACTAGGCCTTTTCCACTAAATTGTTGAATCCATTCAATAATTCTAATTTCTGTTAAATTAAACTGTTCCATTAACGTCATTTAGTTCACCTTCCAATTTCTCTAAATTATAATACTTAAATTCATTTATGTCAATTTTGAATTGATTGTCGACAATTATATGAAGTTTTCGTAAAATACTTATCATTTCTTTAGCGTACTCATATCCTTCAATTCTTAATCTTTCGATTAATTTTTTATTAAAATCCAAGGATTTTATCAAATTGATGGTATTTAGTTTATAAAATGATTTATTGTTTTTGAAATCAATAATTACAATCTTTTCTTTTCTAAACTTTTTAGTCTTAAAAGGCGTCGATAACGGGATTGCTAAAATAAGATCGCATCCAGCCTCGATTAATGGCTCGATCGGATTGTTGTCAATAAAACCACCGTCGACATAAAAATGATTACCAATTTTTGTACTTCCAAATAACATCGGAACTGAGGCCGACCCTTTGGCAACCACAAAAGGGTTATTAGCATGATTTAGACAAATAACCTTTTTTTTACCACGAAAATAATTAACTTGATCTCTTACTTTTTTTGTTTTAACTTCTGTTAATGTTGCATATCCAGTAATTGATGATTTTTTTATCGTTTCCGCTTTTAAATCAGAAGTAAGTAAATCGTAAAGTGGTCCCACATTAATTAAACTTTTATCATCATTTTTAAAATGTGGTAAACCACTTTTATAAATAATTTCATTATTAATGTTTAACCATAAGTTTTCGATTTCTGATATTGTCAATTGTGACATAACCATCACAATATTGATTGCTCCAATTGAAGAGCCTGACATTACCTTAATATCATTAAATAAGTTTTCTTCCATCAGCGCTTTAATAACTCCTACTTGATAAGAGCCTAAAGCGCCTCCGCCCCCTAACATTAACCCTATTTTCATTAATATCTTCCTTTTAATTGTTTAGAAAGTCTCTCCTGTTGGTCTCGTTGTTTTAAATCTTCTCTTTTATCAAATAATTTCTTACCTTTAACAAGCGCAATTTCAACTTTACATAACCCTTCTTTTAAATAAACCCTTAAAGGAATAACCGAATGTCCTTGTAATTGGACTTGGGAAACTAATTTTCTAATTTCTGATTTATTTAATAAAAGTTTACGTTGTCTAGTTTCACTATGATTAAAAATATTTGATTTATCAAATTTTGAGATATGGGTATTAAGCAAAAACGCTTCATTACCTTTAAAAGTGACATAAGAATCGGAAATATTTATTTTACCAGCGCGAATTGATTTAATTTCTGAACCTTTTAGTTTAATTCCTGCTTCATAAGTGTCAAGGATGTGATAGTCGTGTCTGGCTTTTTTATTTTGAGTAATTAATTTCATACTATACCTTCTTTACAATTTTAAAATCTATTTCTAATCTTTCAATATTATAGCCACTATATTCTACAATAACAAAATCACCTAATTTATATTCAGTACCAAAATCATTGATGTAGTTTAGGGATTCTTCGAAATAGTAAAAGTAATCACGCATATTTCTTAAGGCACAAAACCCTTCAATCCCGTTAGTTAGTTCAATAAACATCCCAGATGGTAAAACTGAAACGATTTGACCTTTATAAGTTTTTTCTTGGTTATTATTTAAATATTTGATAGCTGCCAACTTTTCGACTTCTCTTTCAATTTCAATTGCTAATCGCTCTTGAGTACTGGCATCGTCTAAAAGTTGCGGTAAAATCGCATCATAATAGTTAAACTTCTTATTAAAATTAGCTTCATTAAATACTAAATCATGTATAATTCGGTGCAAAATCAAATCTGGATATCTTCTAATTGGTGCGGTAAAATGAGTATAACATAAAGAATTAAGACCATAATGTATTTCTGGATAAGAAACATATTTGGCTCTTTTCATAGCTTTTAACACCAACATACTAACAATCTTATGATATCTAGTGTTTTTTGCACTATCTGTTAATTTTGAAATAGTTTTAGGATTAGAAAAATCTCTGGTAGAACTTACAAATCCAAGCTTAGCAATCGTTTTAACTGATTCACTAAGTCGATCTAAATCAGGTGTTTCATGAATCCGGTATACTGATGGATAATTAAGGTTATTTAAATGAGTGGCAACTGTTTCATTGGCCAAAATCATTAATGCTTCAATTAACTTTTCAGCTTCACCTGAAGTTCTTTTTTCAACACCAACAACTCTTCTTTCTTTGGTGATAAACTTTAATTCAGTCGATTCAAAATCAATAGTTCCAGTATCCGAACGCTCTTGTCTTAGGTGTTTGGAAATTTCATATAACTTTAATAAAGCATCTTTTAAAATATTATCATAAGCAAAGCGATTCGTTTTGATTAACTTGTTTACTTCATCATAAGTTAAACGTTGATGACTTTTTATAATTGATTTTACAATCTCATAGTTTATAATTTTAAAATCCTTATCAAAATTAATAAATACAGTTAGAGTAAGTTTTGCTTCTCCTTCATTTAAAGAGCCTACACCGTTACTTATCGCATGTGGCAGCATCGGTATTACACGGTCAACTAAATATAAGCTCGTTGATCTTTTTCTAGCTTCTATATCTAAACTACTACCTTCTTTAATCAAATAGCCAATATCGGCAATATGAATTCCGACTCTATATAAATCATCTATTACTTCTAAACTAATCGCATCATCTAAATCTTTAGCATCACTACCATCAATGGTAAATGTTAAAAGGTTCGTTAAATCTTTTCTATTTTTTAATTCTTCTAGATAATCGATTGATAAGTTGTCAGCTTCTTTTAGTGTTTCTTCATCAAAATCAATCGACCAACCATGCTTATAAACGATTTTTATCGTTTCAGCATCAGGATCATCAATATGAGCAATCGTTTTAAGATATGTTGCATAAATTTTATTGCCTTCAATATGGTCAATTTTAACATAAATTATGGCACCTTTTATTACAGGAAAATCTATATTCATTTCTAGATGATAATCTTCGACATCATCAAGACTGAAAAATGGCTTTCCTCGTTTACTTAAATTAACTGTGGCAATCAAGTGATCAAGGCTTCTCGTTAAGTAAATAAGAATTCTTTCATTTAATAAATCCATTAAGACTAAGTCACCATCGAAAGCCAGAGCACTATAAACCAAACGAATATCATCTTGTGGTGATACCAAAAAATCGACCATTTTACGCTTTTGGATACGACCGATGCGTAAATTGTTTCGTAATTTAATTAATCCATTATGAAAGTAGAAATAACGTTTGAAACTTTTTTCATCTAATAATTTTGATTTTGAAGTGTTTAATTCTTCAAAAACAATATTTTCATTGAGTTCAAGCGTTTTTTCTTCGTAAAGTTTTAATAATATTTTTTTTATATTGTCTCTATTTTCCATATCTTTATTATACCATGTATTAATAATGAAATTAAGAATAGAATTAAATGTCGAAATCTTTGTTAAATTGTAAATATCATATTATAAAAAATATCTCCAAACGATGTTTGGAGATATTTAATGGTTTAGTTTATTAAACTATTTTTTTAAGTTATAAAAAGTGTCTTTTCCAGGGTAGTGTGCAGTAAAGCCTAAATTATCTTCAATTCTAATTAATTGATTATATTTAGCAATTCTGTCAGTTCTGGATGCTGATCCTGTTTTAATTTGACCGGCATTTAGTGCTACTGCTAAGTCAGCAATTGTAGTATCTTCTGTTTCACCACTACGATGAGAGATTACTGCAGTATAACCTGCTCTTTTAGCCATTTCGATTGCATCTAAAGTTTCTGTTAAGGTCCCAATTTGATTTACTTTAATTAAAATAGAGTTAGCGATTCCTTCTTTAATACCACGAGCAAGTCTTTCAGTGTTAGTTACGAATAAATCATCTCCAACTAACTGAACTCTTTTGCCTAAACGATCAGTTAATATTTTCCAGCCATCCCAGTCATCTTCATAAAGACCATCTTCAATAGATACGATTGGATATTTGTTAACTAATTCTTCATAGAAATCAGTCATTTCTAAAGCAGTTAGTGATCTACCTTCGCTAGCTAAATCATATTTTTTAGTTTTCTTGTTATAAAATTCTGATGCTGCAACGTCCATTGCTAGAACAATTTCTTCACCCGGTTTAAATCCCGCTCTTTCAATCGCTTCGATAATTACTTGAAGTGCTTCTTCGTTAGATTTCAAATCTGGTGCAAAACCGCCTTCATCACCGCCACCAGTATTTAATTTTCTTTCAATTAAAACTTTTCTTAAACTATGATATACCTCAGCACCATAACGAATTGCTTCTGTAAAAGTAGGTGCACCGACTGGCATAATCATAAATTCTTGGAAGTCAACTGAATTATCAGCATGAGATCCACCATTCAAAATATTTAGCATCGGAACTGGAAGTGTTTTAGCATTGAAACCACCAATGTAGTGATATAGATCAACACCTAAATAGTCAGCTGCCGCTCTAGCAACTGCCATAGAAACTCCTAAAATAGCATTAGCTCCTAATTTAGCTTTATTTGGCGTTCCATCTAGATCAATTAAAATTTCATCGACATAAACTTGGTCTAAAACATTAGCCCCAATAATTTCGAAAGCGATAATTTCATTAACGTTTTCAACCGCTTTTAAAACCCCTTTTCCTAAGTAACGACTTTTGTCGCCATCACGTAATTCAACTGCTTCATATTCACCAGTTGAAGCTCCAGATGGAACTAAAGCACGTCCAAAGGCTCCCGATTCCGTAACAACTTCAACTTCAACAGTTGGGTTACCACGAGAATCTAATACTTCTCTTGCATATACATCTGTAATAATTGGCATAAATATATCCTCCTTATTTTTTTATTCGTCTGTATTACACTATTTATTATACTAAATTTTATATTATATATAAAGTGAAAACTATTGAAAGCGCATAACAAAAAGATGAAACTTATTAATTTCATCTTTTTGTTAATTGTTTTATTATGGTCTAATCTCGATTGCTGCTGCTAAAGGTCTTTTAATTAAAGTGAATAAAAACATCACAGAAGCAAATTTTAATAAATTGAATGGTCCGTAAACACTAACAACAAATATGCCGTATTTCCAATAACCACTTCCACCAATCAGCGCATCATATTTACCTGAATTAACAAATGATGTAAAAAACGGATAAGCACCTTGTGATGCAAAGGACGGCGTAACAACAAAAAAGTTTAATACCACCATAAATGTCGCCATAATAATAGTGATTAAAATAATTCCAACAATATCTTTTACTATATAAGTTATTCTTTCTTTCTTGACAAGTGAAGCATCAATTTCAACTTTATCGGTAGCTTTTTTTCTAATAAAATCATTATTGCGCAGCAATGAAGAAATTAAATAATACACTAAAACCAACATAATAGAAGCAACTATTGCAACCGTTTCTCCAAAAAACGGAAAAGGCACATTAGTCGAATCAGCTGAAATTAGCCATCTAATAACCGATCTTATCACAATCACCCCTAAACTATGTTTAAACCCAATTAAAATAAATGTTATTAAAATAACAACTTCACTAAAATCTAGTTTCAACCACGGGGCAATCGGCCACCTTATCTCAATATATCCAACTACTAAAGCGAGAGCAGCTAACACTGCAGCAAAAACGACTCTAAGTAATTCTTTTTGAGTTTTCGTCATTCCATTATTCATAAGTGTTCCTTTCTGGTAACCGTTTAATTTAAAAATAAAATGCCACCCTCTCAGGTGACATGAAAAAAACACTTCTATCATATGTTCTCTTCCATCCAGACTATAACTGTCGGTTCTAGAGTTTCACTAGATCAACCTTGCGGCTCGTGGACTATTACCACCGGTGGAGACTTTCACTCCGCCCTGAGATATTCGATTTACCATAATTAGTTTATCATTAATTCCAAAAAAGTCAATTAATATTATAACAATGCCAAATTAGTCAAAATCATATTCAGCGATTGCTTGTAGTTTTTGAATAAAAATCTTAATTTTTACCTCTACATCTTCTTCTAACTCATCAATTAGCGAAATATTTAAATAGTTTTGTTGTCTGCCAGTAACACGGTGACCTAGGACATAGTAGGCAACATTTTCATTAACCATCACCCCAACTTGATTAAAAGTTTGTAAACGTTTAAATAAACGGTTGGCTAGCTTGGTTGGCATAACAAAATCCGGATTTGAAGAAAACAATAAATATCTATTATCAAATTCTTCAAGATCAGTTTTAATTTTCATATCATAAATTTTAGGTCGGTAGTAGTAATTATAATTCATAAATAAAAATGAAGATAAGTTTTTATTTAGTGGTTTTTTAATAATAAAACCACGAAACCGCAAATCTCTCATCATCGTTATTTCATAAATCGAAAACTCATTAGTATGAATTTCATTAATTACTTGATACTTGTGTGATTTTCCGATTAAAGTTATTTTGGATAAGTCCAGTTCTTTAGTCATTTTGGTGCTATCTTGACCAAAAACTTCTTCAACTAATGGTCCCACGATATGTTTTTGGTAAAGTTGGTTATATTTGAAAAAGAATTTTCTTTCCACCCGATCAGCTGATAAAATTAAACCAAAGATAATTCCCAAAGCAATCATTACTAAAATTAGGAACTGCCACCATAAAAGATCTAAATCAATGAAAATTAAAAAAATTACGGCAATTAACATGAAAATAAATCCGCTTAACATTAAACTCATATAAATAGGAAATTTCTTTTTTCTAATTTTTTCAAAGTCTTTAATCGTCATCAAATCAACTCTTTTCTAATTTAATTTTATCATTAAATGATAGATTTTGCATTTTTAGGACATTATATAAAAATCGAAAGCGGTTTCATCTATCTATTCATTAAAGTGTCCACTATATTATTGTATAATTAAGATATATAATAAAAGATATGGAGGTCACGATGACATGCTTAATAAACTGGTAAATGCTTTAAAGAAAAATAAACCTTCTTACCCAATTAATTATACCATCCCATCGTTATTAAATTATAACAATTTTTCTACCACTGAAACACATGGTGAGGTTATTATTAATCCTTATGATTTTTATAGTTATTTGATAGAAGATTTATTTTTGGCTAAAAAAGAACCAAATATTGACTACACTAAAAGTTTATCGCAAACAAAAGGACTAACCAAACGGTCTAAATGGCATAAAAAAGGCGTTTTTTACAGTCTAATGGCAAGAACATCAACCACTTGGGATAACGACCGCAGTGGCGAAATAGAGCATCAAAATTTATATGATTTAAATGAAATGGGTTCTTTTGTTAAATCAATCGCCCTATTACCTTATTTAAAGTCAATTGGCGTTAATGTTTTATACTTTTTACCGTTATCTAGTTATTCTAGTTATCGTCCTAAGGGTGATTTAGGATCTAGTTATGCGGTAATTGATTTTACTAAAATTGATGACAACCTTAAAGATTCTTTAACTGGTGATTTAATGACTGTTGAAGAGGAATTTAAAGCTTTCGTGCAAGCAGCTCATATTCTTGATATTCGGATTATGATTGATATAATTCCTCGAACCAATGCCCTTGATTCTAATTTGATTATCGATCATCCGGATTGGTTTTATTGGATCAATTCTAGTGATCTTGAGAAATACCAACCACCTCATATTGATACAATTAACGAGCAAGTTGTTCCACCATTTCAAAAACATATGGATAAAGTTTATGCTCATCCAAATACTAAAAATCATTTAAGTTTATTTAAACATAACCCTTATCAACAAAATCCTAAAAAATGGGAAAAGGTTAAAGAACTTGTATTACAAGGTGAAAACATTTTGGATGCGACGAATAAGATTTTCAAAATGACGGTTGCACCAGCATTTTCAGATCACATTAACGATAATCAACCACCATGGTATGATGTGACTTTCTTTAGATTATATCTCGATCATCCAATTAATGCTAAAAAATATCTAAGTAAGGATCAACCACCATATATTTTATTTGATACTATCAAGTCAAATCTGCATCCTGGAACTAAACCAAATTTAGAATTATGGGAGCTTATAGCTACGATAATTCCTTATTATCAAAAGAACTTTGGTATTGATGGCGCCCGCATTGATATGGGTCACGCTTTACCAAAAGAACTTATCAAAATGATTATTTCAAGAGCTAAAGAAGTTGATCAAGATTTTGTTTTTATCGCTGAAGAATTGGACCCTAATAATGCCTCAAAAGCTAAAAAACTTGGATATGATGCGATTATCGGGAATGGTTTTTATATGGAAAACCGAATTCTAGAAGGAAAACTACACGAATTCATTGAAAGCAGCAGCACACTTGGTCTACCCGCTTTTGCTTGTGGTGAAACCCACGATACACCTCGTTTAGCGGGGCGAACAAATGGTTATAACTTATCTAATTTATTAACTATTTTAAACTTCTTTATTCCTAATACAATGCCGTTTATCAATTCTGGTCAGGAATTTTATGAGCAACAACCAATGAATTTGGGAATTGACGCCACTGAAAATGACCGTTATAATTTACCCAAAGACGACCCATTTTACGGCAAACTAGCATTATTTGACAAATACGCTTTGCATTATCAAAATGATCAAAGTTTAATAGATTATATCAAAAAAATAATCCCGATTAGAAATAAATATTTTTCTAAACTTAAATCTGCAAACTACGAAATGTTTAAGGTGTTAGGCCCATATATTGGATTATCTTTTGGATATAAGTTTATTGAAAAAAATCAAGAAAAATTACTACTTTTCGTAGCTAACACCAATACATCTTATGAAGAATATATGGAAGTTAGAATTCCGCATTTAAAGGTAGAAAAAAAGCTCAAAGTTTTATTTGAGCACGAACGTTTGTCAGGCGAAGCTAATGTTAATGATTTTTCATTAACTGGCAATCCCTACTTCTTAGTAAAACCTGGTGAAGTTAAGATTATTTTAATTGGATAACAGAAGGCAGATAAAATCTGCCTTTCTTTATAAAATAAACACCAGCGTGGTGTTTATTTTTATAATTAGATATATTTTTTAGGTGAATATAAGTCGATGAAACGATTTGACAAATCCTGCGTTTGAACAGTAATCTCATCAAGTTCAACAATTTGATCTCCCATCCTAATTCGGTCAATCAAAGTGTTGATTCGCTCAATTTGTCCGGCAATTCGGTATTCATGGCTTTCTAAGCCATATGGAAGATAACAAATCGACCATCTTCTCTTAAAAACTATTAAATAACTTCTCAATTTATTAGATAGTTCTTGATATTCCTTAATTAGGATACTTAAATTGCATTTTTTTATGTAAATCAATTAACTTCATCCTTAAAGATAGTTTCATTAATAATATTTTTTTTAATAGGTTAAATTCACTATATTCAAGTGGAAGGGTCTTGATTGAAGAAAAGGTCTTTATCGCTTGTTTGATTAATTCATTTGGTTTTGACATTTCATTATTTAAATAAATTCCTAAGACTGGATCGTCATATAAGATAGCGACGGTATTAAATGGTGAGTGGTTAATTTTTGTCATTTCCAAGACGCGATTAATCTCATCTTTCATCAAATAACTATAAATGTTTTTTAATGCATATTCATTTTGAAGGATTTGAGTTGTTTTTTTAATAATTCCTAGAAAAGCTGTTTCAAAATCACAATAACTACCATCATCATTCACATAGTAAAAATTATTTCATCAAGTTAGTTTTCAAGTGCTGATTCAATATGTGTTTTACTACTTCGCTATGTTATCCAATTTAACTTGCTTATTTATATTCATTAGAAACTAATGATTATTCAATATTTGATCAAACATTTTTTGAAGTTATGAAGACAATAATTAATGTTTTTAAAATCGAACAGGATCATGAAAACCTATCCAAAAACCGCTTTGTTAGAACAAATGCAGGTATTATGCAAGTCGAAGAACGGCATAAATATGAAACTCTTCCTAGAAACGGCTTTAGCACACCTGTTAAGCCGGTTTGCTTAATTTGGGATGGTTTTAGACCTTCTGATGATGAAAGTCAATATGGGTATTTAATCCCATCAAATATGTTTGCTGTTGTTATAATGCAGTATATGTTAGAAATAATTAATAAACATTATCCTAATGAAAATAATCTTTATAATGATATTAAAAAAGTCCGCAGTACAGTTGATAAAGCTATTAAAGAATATGGTATTGTTTCACATGAAAAATATGGTGATGTTTACGCTTATGAAGTTGATGGGTTTGGCAATTATTTATTAATGGATGATGCTAATGTACCAAGCTTATTATCGGCCCCTTATTTAGGATTTTGTGATGTTAATGACCAAGTATATCAAAATACCCGTCGTTTAATATTAAGCTTTGAAAACCCGTTTTATTATGAAGGAGAATACGCTAAAGGCATTGGTAGTCCCCATACACCCGAAAACCATATATGGCATATATCACTAGCTATTCAAGGCTTAACAAGTACTGATGAAAAGGAAAAAGCACTAATTCTACACACCCTTAAAACAACTGATGCTGATACTAACTTAATGCATGAAGGATTTAATGTTAATGCCCCTTTTGACTTTTCAAGAGAATCATTTAGTTGGGCAAATTCTATGTTTGCGCTTTACTTACTACATTCAAATGGTTTTAAATTAAAAGGTCAGCACATCTAATTTTATATTTATTAAAATAAGCGAATTTCTTCGCTTCTCTTTTTATAATAAAAAGGGCGTTATGACGCCTTTTCATATTGTTTGTCTAACCATCTTATAATATCCTTAAAAATATTTTCATTGTTAAAATCATTTAATATATTATGACCAAAATTTGGATATGTAATTCGGTGTTTGTCTTCTGATCCAATTTTTAGATATAAATTATTGTTAGATTTAGGGATAATCACTTTATCACTTTCACCATGTAGAATTAAATAAGGTGTCTTAATTTTACTCATTCCTTTTTTTAATCTTCTTATTCCTTTAATCATGGTTTCAGCAATTAATTTTAAACTAAATTCATTTAAAAGATAATTATCAGTATTGGTTTCATAAATATTGGTAGTATTACCATTTAAATTTGGATCTTGAAAATTGGTTTTAATTTTCTTAAAGCCATATAAAAATGTTGGTAAAACTCTTAAAACATTAGTGCTCTTTGCAAAATCACCAGCTGAACCAGAAACTATTATACCTTTAACATTATCATAATCAATTGCATATAAATTGGTAATTAAAGCTCCAAGAGAATGACCTATGATAAATACGTCATTATCATATTTACGATATGTATAGATAATTACTTCTTTTAAATCATTAATATAGTAATTAACATTTTTAATATATCCTCTTTTTCCACCACTTTTACCATGACCCCTTAAATCAAAAGCAATAACATTATAATTATTTTCATTTAAGTGTTCAATTAATCTTTGATATCTCAAATGATGTTCGGCAATTCCGTGAAGTAATACAACAGATGCTTTTGGATTTGATACTGAATAATCTACAACGTGAATAAATTCATTGTTAATAAGCATATTACAATTCCAAATATTTAATTACTTCTTTAGCTATTTTATGATATTCAGTTTTAACTGCTTCATGCATTGCATCATAATTAATTGGAATTTGGCCAATTAGGTTAACTCCCATTTTTTTAGCTACTTCTAACCCTCCACCTTCTCCAAAGATGAAATCTTTGTTTTGGTTAGCAGGATTTAAATAATAACTCATGTTTTCAACTACTCCAATTACTTCATGACCAATTTGAATGGCTCCTAGACCAGCTTTAACAGCGATTTTAGAAGCTGCTAAATTCGGAGTCGTTACTATTAACATTGAACTCTTCGGAGCAAACTTATTGATATCTAAGGCAATATCACCAGTCCCTGGTGGTAAGTCAATTAAAACTAATTGCGTATCATCGGCCCATCTAACACCATTAAAAAAGTAAGTTAGCATCTTATTTAACATCGGCCCTCGCCACATTAACGGGGTATCATCAGGCATAAAAAACTCTGTCGACATCACTTCAATGCCTTGGCCCATTAGTGGAATCATCATTTCATTTTCATCACCCATTACTGGTTCTTTTTTGATATCTAAAATAAATGGGACAGATGCACCATAAATATCTGAGTCAATAATGGCTGTTTTAATACCTAATTCATTTAATGCTTTTGCTAGATAAACTGTAACTGTAGATTTTCCTACTCCACCTTTACCACTTGCAATTCCAAGGTATTTAAATTTAGGTTCATCTTTTGGAAATTCTTCGATTGTTAATTTAACTCCCGGAATTTCTAAATCTTGTTTCAATAGTTTTGTAACATTAATTCGAACCGTTCTTTCATCACGGTCTTTATTCATTAACAAGATAACAACTTCCACAACTCCTTCAGGATTGATAAAGACTGATTTTAATCCGCCTGTTTCAATTAACGGAAGTCTGGCAGTTGGATCTTGAACTGCTCCAATATAATTAGTTAATTCTTGATTTGTCACGTTTTAGTTCTCCTTTCAATTCTTGCTTTTTTAAAGTTTGAGATAATACGTTTGAAAAACTTTGTTTGTTCATAATTAAGGATTGATACTCGATATACCGGAGCAAAGAAGTATAAAACTACTCCGATAACAACTATAAATATTATGAAGCTGATTAACGCTTCCCACCATAACATTGCACCCAGCGTGAATGCAACCGGTGCTGTAAAACCGCTAAACGGAGGGATAAATGATATTATCCGTAATATATTTAATCCGGTTTGACCAGCTGATGGTAAAAACAAGTTAAAATAAAATCCTAATAATAAAAATAGTGTTAGTGGTCCTTGAAATACTTGATAATCTTCTTGTGAATTGCTCATTGCTGCTAAAATCCCGCCAACCATTAAATAAAATAATGAACTAATCATTGTAAATGCAAATGTAATTAATAACAAAATAATAATGTCACTAACTGATATTTCTAAGAAGCTTAAAATTTCACCAGTGCCTTCTGATCCGCTAAATAGTCCACCTATAGCAGAAAAGATAAGTAATAAGACACTCTGAATTAAAACAAATCCTAAACTGGCTAAAACCTTTGAAAAGAAATGATTTTTAGCTGGTACTGATGAAATAATAGTTTCAATGGCTTTCGATGATTTTTCTTGAACGATATCAACACCAACTAAAACCAAAGCTCTTATTATAATAAATAACATTGGTAATGATATCACTTGCGCAATTATCATCATAATACCCATCGTTTCTTCGTCCATGCCCTGATCACCATTTTTAATAATTGGTTCAACTGGAATTGGTTGTGGCAATTCAACATTCAATAGTGAAATTCTAGTATTAGCTGTGATTGATTCTAAAAAGTTTTGAGCACTTAAAGATATTTTATTATATTGAACTCCAGCTTCTAACATATTAATATCATTACAGTTTTGAAACCAGATTAAAGCTGCTTTATCACTATTTTTAAATTGTTCTAATGTAACGTCTATATTTGCTTCGGTTAATATTTCACTAGCAACGCCAATATTATATTTAATATTAACCAAACCAATTGATTCTAAACTTTCAGTTGAAAATGATTGTTCAAAATATTTGGTGATTTCCTTGTGAGTATCATTATCATAACTATCATAATAGACAATAACATTAACAGTTTCGACATCCTCAGATACAGAACCAATAATTCTAGGTAAGCTCATCAATAATACTATAATCAAAAATATGACAATATTAGAAATAAAAAAACTTTTAGTAAAAACAGCTTTTTTTAAGTTGTAAAGCGTTAAAAACTTAAACTTCTTCATATTTTTTACCTACCGTTTCAACAAATATATCTGATAATTTAGCTTCTTCAACATCAAATCGGCGAACATTGTCAAGCGTTTTAATATAGTCAAAAACTCTTTTTGAAACATCATTATTTAAAATTTTAACTTCGACTAAATCTGCTCTCTTAACCACTTCATAAACACCTTCGATTTGTTTTAATATATTAAGATCAATATTATCAGCAATAATTTTAATATTCATCTTTTGAAAATCTGTTTTAATATCTTTAATATATCCATTTAGAACCGGATTTCCTTTATCCAAAACTAATACTTTCTCACAAAACGCTTCTACATCATCTAGTTGATGAGAAGAAAAAACAATCATTGAACCGTTATTTTTGAAGTCATTGATTACATCAACAAACATTCTGGTATTAATAACATCTAAACCACTAAATGGTTCATCTAAAACCAGTAGTTTTGGATTATTAATAATCGCTGAAATAAATTGGATTTTTTGTTGATTACCTTTTGATAATTCAGTAATTTTCTTCTTTTTATAGTCAGTAATATCAAAGCGTTTTAACCAATAATCTAAGCGGGCATCAATTTCTTTTGGTTCCATGTCTTTTAAGCCACCAAAAAATTGAATTAATTGCTCAACAGTTTGTTTTTGTAAAAGTGATCTTTCTTCAATTAAATAACCGATTTCATTAACATCATTATAACTTACAATGCGATCAAAATATTTGATTTCTCCTTGATCAGGGTTTAATAAACCCATTATCATTCGAAAAATAGTTGTTTTACCACCACCATTAGCTCCAAGAACGCCAAATATTTCACCTGGTTTGATTGAAAAACTAACATCATTTACGGCTAATAAATTGCCATAACTAAAACTCGCGTTTTTAACTTCTAACATAACTTCCCCCTTAAATAATTGCTAATTCTTTGGATACTTCATATATTTGTTTAACTGCAAAATCTAAATTTTCTTTACTATGATCACTAGAAACCATCATTCTAATACGAGCTGTACCTCGCGGTACTGTTGGAAAGACGATGCCCGATGTATAAACGCCTCGTTCTAATAATAATTTTGCAAACTCCATTGTTTCAGCTTCATCGTAAATCATTAATGGCGTAATGGGAGTTTTGGTATTTCCTAGTGAAAATCCTAATTGTTTCAATTTTTCTTGGAAATACTTTGTATTTTCCCATAACTTTTCACTATATTCATTACTTTCTTCTAACATATTAAAAGCTTCAATTGCTGCTCCAGCTGCTGCTGGCATTAAACTTGTAGAAAATAGTAAAGGGCGACCGCGATGTAGTAAGTAATCTCTCATTTCCTTAGAACCACAAACATAACCACCAACGACTCCGATGGCTTTTGATAAAGTTCCCATAATATAGTCAACTTGTCCATGTAAATTAAAATAATCAACGGTACCACGCCCGCGATCTCCTAGTACTCCTGAACCGTGTGCGTCATCAACATATGTTTTAGCGTTATATTTTTTGGCGATTCTAACAATTTCAGGTAAATTAGCAATGTCGCCATCCATAGAAAAAACCCCATCAGTAATGATTAATACTTCATTATAATTATTTCTTTTTTCTTTTAAAATATCTTCTAATGCTTTCATATCATTGTGGGGGTAAATAGCTCGATCAGCCTTTGATAATCTAATCCCATCAATAATAGAGGCGTGATTTAATGAATCAGAAACAATTAAATCTCCCGCATCGGTAATCGCTTGTATTACTCCTAAATTAGCCAGGAAACCTGATTGGAAAACTAAGGCCGCATCTTCTTTTTTAAATTGGGCAATTTTATGATCTAAATCTTCATGAATTTGCATATTGCCACTG
Organism: uncultured Acholeplasmataceae bacterium; assembly: GCA_964600625.1. GTDB lineage: Bacteria > Bacillota_I > Bacilli_A > Acholeplasmatales > Acholeplasmataceae > DUQW01. The sequence goes on along the minus strand of CAZRJV010000003.1, from coordinate 11,981 downwards.
ATTGTTCTAACGGCACCTGCTCCAACACCATAGTTATTAACTGCGTCAATTGCCGCCTTTTTTAGTCGTGGATGGTTAGCAAAGCCTAAGTAATTATTACTACATAAATTGATAACCTTTTTTCCGTTTAAATTAATAACTGCTTCTGATGGTGTTTGATTAACCGATAAAGTTCGATAAACACCTTCTTTTTTTAATTCTTCAATTTTTAAAGAAATACTACTTTTCATAGTGTTAAAATAACCTTTCCACAATTACCTGATTTCATAATTTCAAAAGCTTCCTCCATTTGATCGATTGTTAAAACATGGGTGACAAACTTATCAAATTGTAGTTTTCTAGATTTTAGCAATTCATCGATTTGTTCCCATGTCTTATTAATTAATCGGCCAGTAACACCGTAAATGTGAAGGCCCTTAAAAACAACATCGTTTAAGTTAATATCAAGATGATTAGTAAAGGCTCCTAATATTGATAATCCTCCGCCAGGTTTCATATAGGTAATTGCTGCTTGGACAGCTCCGATATTTCCGGAAAAATCAATAACTACATCAGCACCTTTACCATTAGTAAATTCTAAAACTTTAGAAACAACATCTTCATGTTTTGGGTTAATAATGTAATCAGCACCAATGTCTTTAGCTAAATTAAGTCGATACTCATTAATCTCAGTAACAATAACTTTTCTGGCACCGCTCGCTTTAGCAACATCAACGCCCATCAACCCGATTGGACCACATCCAATAATAACAACATCTTTATTTTTCACTTCAAAATGTTTAACGGCATGAACAGCGTTTCCTAGTGGTTCTAACACACTTAGATAGTTAGAATTAAGCCCAGAGGTATCGATATATAAATTTTCTTCTGGCATCTTAATATATTCGGCAAAAGCTCCATCAGTATCAACACCAATAACTAAAGTTTTTTCACAAATATGACCGTTACCACTTTGACAAAATTCACATGTCCCACAAACAATATGAGACTCACTTGAAACAATATCACCAACTTTGACTTTGTTTACTTGGCTTCCGATTTTGACAACTTTACCGCTAAACTCATGACCTACTGTTAGTGGTGGTTTTATCCTATTTTGAGCCCAGTTGTCCCAATTATAAATATGAACATCAGTGCCGCAAATTGAAACCGAAATTACTTTTATTAAAACTTCATGCGGTAATAATTCGCTTGGAATTGGTTTTGTTGTTAAATTAAAACCTGGTTTTGCTGTTGTTTTTTCAAAAACTTTCATACTCATATTATCATTTCCTTTACCTAATTATTATATCATTTTAACTATTAATAGTTAAATATATCTACCATTAGCGAAAACTTTGTTAAATATACGTTAAAAAAAGAGTCTAATTAAAGACTCTTTCAAAAGATTATTGACCTTTGGGGTCAAATGGAATGCCACTGGCTTTCGGAGCTCTTGAATTTTTAGAAGAAAACGCAAGAGCAACCATCGTAATTAGATAAGGCATTAGTCTAAAAAACATACCAATTGGAACTTTCGGATTGGCATCCATCCAAGTTCTAATAAAATCTAATCCAATATAAGTAACCGATAAAGTTTGAAACATTCCGAAAAATATAGCAGCGATCAGGATTCTGCCAGGACGCCATTGCCCAAAAATTAAAACTGCTAACGCTAAGAAACCATAACCCGAAACGCTTCCTTCAAAACTAACCGACGTTGGGATAATATAAATTAGACCGCCAATACCCGCTAGAGCACCAGAAATTAAAACACCAGCCCAACGGTAGGCATAAACATTAATACCAACTGACTGAGCAGCGTGTGGGTGTTCCCCACAAGCTGATAGACGCATTCCAAATCTAGTCTTATAAATTACAACAGAACTCACTACTAAAATAATAATCGCTAGGTAAGTAGTTAAATAAGCATCTTTGAAAAATATCGAATTTATCGCTCCCAAAAAGGTATTACTTCCAGCACTCGGAAAGGCATTAGCATTTAACTTAAAGACTGGGTTAAATGTAATTTGACTAACTCCTTCAGTAGTAATCGTTCTTGCCATAAATATTGCAAGTGCACCAGCTAAAATATTAAGAGCTACTCCACCAATCGTTTGATTGGCTTTCATATTAATCGCTAAAAATCCTAATAGAGATGAAAACGCCATTCCACTTACAGCGGCAATCAATAAGGCAATTAAGAGCATAATTTGTGGGGCATTAGCAAAATGTCCAGCTTTTTGCATTGAACTTATAAATAAGATGCCAAAGAATGCACCAATAATCATAATACCTTCTAAGGCAATATTAACGGTACCACTCTTTTCAGAAAACATCCCCGCTAAGGCGACTACCAATAATGGGACTATAAAGATTAAAGATTGACTAATTATAAATACTACATAATTCATAATTGATCACCCCCTAGTTCAGATGTCACACTATCGGATAAATGATCTTTAGGTTCTAAGTCATCTGATGCCTTTAACAGCTGTTCGGAGTTAATTGTTTCATCATCATTTTCTTTTTTCCGTTTAAAGATTTTGGCAAGATACTTACCAACTATTAATGAAAATGCACTAAAGTATAAAATAATACCGACAATAACTTCAACAATTTCAGGTTTAAAACCTAAACTTTGCATATATTGTCCGCCTAGCTTAATATATTGAATAAAGATGGCAGAAACAAAAATTCCAAGCGGATTACTATTAGCTAATAAGGCAATCGTAATTCCATCAAAACCGGCCGGTAAAATAACATTTTCAACTGAGTAGTTATTACCAAGTCCTCTGACACTTGGAGCTAGAATAAATAAAGCGCCACCAATTCCTGCTAACATACCAGAAATAGTCATTGCTAAAATAATACTCTTTTTCTCATTAACACCTGCATACTTGGCCGCATATCGGTTAGATCCAACCGCAATCAACTCTTTTCCAAAAACTGTTTTAGTTAAAATTATATAAATAACTATACAAGATATAACAGCTAAAATGATACCAAAATCAAGACCTGTATTTGGGAAAATTTTATCAAGACCAGCATATGGCGTTCTCGCACCTTGAGGAATTGGTAAACTACGATTTGTAGATGGATTGACTAATTTACTACTTAAGACGTTTCTTAACATTCCATTAATAAAATGAACTGCAATATGGTTAAACATAATACTAGTAATAACTTCATTAACATTTAAAAAAGCTTTAAATATTCCTGGGATTGAACCCCAAATAGCTCCAGCTAAGGCGCCGGCTAGTAAAGCAAGTGGCCAACGCATAACTCCTAATGAGTCACCCGTAATAGCAACAATTAATGCCGCAAATATTCCTACCATATACTGACCACTAGCACCAATATTAAACAAACCCGTTTTAAATGAAAAACCAACTGCTAATCCAGTAAATATTAACGGTGTTGCTCGATATAGTAATTGACCGATTCCTTGCAGCCCCCCTTGTGGGTGGCTAAATGAACCCATAAACATTTTTCCTAATCCTGCTAGTGAACTGCCAGGATTAGAAATTATCATAATAATAAAACCAACGATAATCCCTAATAAGATCGCTAACAAAGATGATGAAATGCTTTTTATAGCTGGTTTTTTGAAAAATTTAACTTTTGTTCTCTCATTTTTCATTTTCATCACCAATATTTCTTTCATAAATCTTTTTATAATAGTTATAATGACCCGTTCCTAATGGCGGTTTAAATAACAATTTATTAGAAACCTCATTATATCTTTCTTCTTTATTAACTAGTAATATGGTATCATTAATCGCTTTAGATTCAGGAATTACAACTACTTCATCTTCATCAACTATATCATCACGCTTAGATCCTGCCATATACAAACCAAGTTCTTCAACTGTTATTTTTTTAGGATCTAAATTACCAACAATTTTACCCTCATACATTACCAAGATTCGATCGCTAATACTCATAACCTCATCTAGTTCAAAAGATACCATTAAGACGGCTTTTCCTTCATCTCGTCTTTGAATAATTTCCTTATGCGCAAATTCAATCGCTCCAACATCTAAGCCGCGAACTGTTTGAACTGACAACAATAAATCAGATCCTTTATCAATTTCACGAGCGATAATGGCTTTTTGCTGATTACCACCAGACATTGAACCAGCGACTGTCGCCGGACCTTGTCCACTTCGAATATCAAATTTATCAATTAATATCTCAGCAGTTTCAAAAATCGGTTTTTTATTTACAAAACCAAAACGCTGGAATGGTTTTTGATGATATTTTTTTAAATTCAAGTTATTAGCTAAACTATCATTCAAAATTAATCCATATAACTGCCGATCTTCGGGAATATGACTCAAACCATTATCATTACGGTAACGAATACTGCGATTAACCATATTAGTTTGGTTAATAAAAATATCCCCAGATTTTGGCTTTAATAGACCAGAGATCGCATAAGCTACTTCACTTTGTCCGTTACCATCAACTCCGGCAATACAAACAATTTCTCCGCCGCGCACACTAAAACTAATATCGTCTACGATGTGCTTTTTAGTAATCGGTGAAACAACCGTTAAATTTTTAACAACTAATATCTCTTCTCCAAGTTGGGTTTGTTTTTTATCAATTTTAAACTCAATATCGCGACCAACCATCATTTTCGATAATGTCGCTTTATTAGTCTCTGATACATTGACTGTACCTATTGTTTTTCCTCTTTGTAAAACTGTAACCCTATCGGCAACTTTCATAATTTCATCTAACTTGTGGGTAATAAAAATTATTGATTTCCCTTCTTTAGTTAAACTTTTCATCGTAATCATTAACTGATCTATTTCTTGAGGCGTTAAAACAGCAGTTGGTTCATCAAAAATTAAGATGTTATTATTACGATATAACATCTTTAAAATTTCAGTTCGTTGTTGCATCCCAACTGTAATATCCATCACTCTAGCATCTAAATCAACATGTAATTCATATTGTTTGCTAAGATCGGCTAAATGTTTATGGGCTTCTCTCCGATTAATAAACCCGGCTACATTTGGTTCCTCACCAAGAATAATGTTGTCTAAGACTGTAAATACATCCACCAATTTAAAATGTTGGTGGACCATGCCAATGCCATAACGATTAGCATCGTTAGGGCTATTTATTTCAATTGGCTCACCGTTTAATAAAATTTCTCCTGAATCTTGTCTATAAAGTCCAAATAGAATACTCATTAAAGTGGACTTTCCCGCGCCATTTTCTCCTAATAATGCATGAATCTCACCTTTTTTTAAGTCAAAACTTACATCATCGTTAGCAATAATGCCAGGAAAACTTTTAGTTATATTACGCATTTCAATAACTATATTAGGCATAATCTCACATCTTTCTTTCGTATAAGTATGACAAAGGATAAGAAATTAATCTTATCCTTTATCACTTCATTTTATTGTAAATATAAAAATTTTATCCAAATGGAACAACTGTAACTTTTACTTGATCCGTTTCAAATTGTTTAGAGGCGTTACCATCATCGCCAAATTCGCCAATAGCGTCACTTACAGTAACGGTTCCTGCAACTAATTTTTCATAAATCGCTTCATAGTCTGCAGTACTAAATTCATTAAATTTAGAGTTGTCCATTGGTAAACCAACGCCGTTTTTTGTAACATCTAATACAACAGATTTACCAGCAAAATCAGCTTCCCATTTTTTAGTTATATAAATTGCTTCTAATGCTAAAATAACTGAGTTTGCTAATTCTTTGGTTGCCGAAGTAATAACGGTTGGTGAATCAGCACTTTGATCTACGTCAACGCCAATTACTACTTTTCCTTCACCAATTTCGGCTGCTGCTGCCATCACTGATTGGCCAACTGCACCACCACAAGCAAAGATAACTTCAACACCATTATTAAATAGTGTTGCTGCCGCTGCTTTAACTTCTGGAGTTGCAGCGAAATCGCCAGTATATAAATAATCAATTGTAATTGCACCTTCAGCTAGTTCTAATTCTTTAGCTGCTACGGCTGCACCTTGAACATATCCATGTCCAAATCTTTGTACCGCTGGAACTGCCATACCGCCCATAAATCCTAACCTTCTGTATCCTTCTTTAACAGCTGCATAACCAGCTAAGAATCCAGATTGCTCTTCTGCATAGAAAACAGAGTGAACATTTGATTCAAGTGTTCCATTTTCTGCATAAGCTGGATTCCCATCTAAAATAACAAATTTAGTATCGGGATAATCAGCTTGAACTGCATTTAATGGTGACTCAAATAAAAAGCCAGGTAATACAATAACAGTAGCACCATCAGCAATTGCTTGCTCAATTGAATCAATATAGTCAGAATTTGTAGCATCCGCTGGTTTTAAATAACTATGTTCAATTTTTTCTTTTTCAGCAAACTCTTTAACACCTTCCCAAGCACCTTGGTTAAATGATTTGTCATCAATGTCGCCTTTATCTGTAATTAAAACGATCTTCTCACCTTCATAGCTAGGTCCACAAGAAGCTAGTACTACAGCCGCAACCATCAAAAATAAGACTCCTAAAAATTTCTTCATTTTTTAATACATCCTCCCTTTGTGTTTCTTACACTAATATTATTATATATGAAAACGCTTTAATTATCAACCATAATTACCCATATTTGAGCAATTTATTAAAAATTTATTACAGTTTGTCTTTATTTATTAATTTTATAAACTCGATGTATTTATCCAATTCCAATTTATGTTGGTCTGTTTCGCCATATTTTCGGTAGGTAACGGTATTTTCGTTAACTTCTTGATCACCAATTACAATTGAAAAAGGAATTTTACTAGTTTGTGAGTCTCTAATTTTATACCCTAATTTTTCATCTCTAGTATCCAGTGATGCTCTAATCCCATTTGATTTTAATTCGTCTAATACTGACTTGGCATAATTTAAGTGATTGTGTAAGTTGACCGGGATAACTCGAACTTGTTCAGGAGCCAACCAAGTTGGAAAAGCACCACCATAATGTTCAATTAAAATTCCGATGAATCTTTCTAAAGAGCCATAAATAGCACGATGAAGCATAACGGGTCTTACTCTTTCTCCCTGGTCATCAATATAGTATAATTCAAATCTTTCTGGTAGATTCATATCCAGTTGAATTGTGCCACATTGCCAAATGCGGTTTAATGAATCTCTAATTTTATAGTCCAACTTTGGCCCATAAAAAGCACCATCACCAGGGTTAATTTTAACTTCTTTACCAGTTTGTTTAGCTGCTTGATATAATGCTTTTTCTGATTCTTCCCAAGCTGAAATTTCACCAATAAAATTGGATTCTGGACGCGTTGATAACTCCATATGGTAAGTTAGGCCAAAGGTATCATAAATTTCATCAAATAACTTAATTAACTCTATCGTTTCCGCTACTATTTGATCTTTTCTCATATATAAATGAGCATCATCTTGGGTAAATGCTCTAACCCTAAATAAGCCGTTTAAAGCCCCACTTGCTTCATAGCGGTGAACATGTCCTAACTCGGCTACTCTAATTGGAAGATCACGATATGAATGTATTTCATTTTTATAAACTAAAATTCCACCAGGACAGTTCATTGGCTTTATCGCAAACAACTTTTCATCAATTTTCGAGGTATACATATTATCACGGTAATTATTCCAATGACCAGAAACTTCCCATAATTCTTGATTAAGCATAGTTGGAGTTTCAATGTATTGATAATTATTACGGTCATGTACTTGATACCAATAATTAATCAATTCACGTTTTAAAATCATCCCATTTGGTAACCAAAAAGGAAATCCAGGACCATATTCAGATAACATAAATAACCCAAGTTCTTTACCAAGTTTACGATGGTCTCTTTTTTTTCTTTCTTCTAATAACACAAGATATTCATCTAAATCCTTTTTATTCCAAAAAGCGATGCCATAAATTCTTGTTAACATTTTATTATTAGAATCACCTCGCCAATAAGCTCCCGCTAATGACAACAACTTAAAGTGCTTTATTTCTTTAGTATTAGCTACATGTCCACCACGACACAAGTCAGTAAAATTATTTTGAGTATGAATCGATATTTGTTCGTGCTTATGTTCTTCAATTAATTCTAATTTATATGGGTCATTAGCAAATAATTTAATCGCTTCTTCATAACTAATATCATCTCTAACAATCGAAGCTCCAACTTTACTAAGTCTTAGCATTTCCGCTTCAATTTTTTCTAAATCACTTTCGCGAATAACATCATCACCGAAATCAACATCATAATAATATCCTTCTTCAATAGCAGGACCAACCCCAAAAAAAGTATTGGGATATAAATTTCTAATCGCTTCCGCCATTAAATGAGCCGTTGAATGATTTAATAATTTTAAACTACGTTCATCTCGTTTAGTTAAAATTTCGATTAAACCATCACTTTGGATTGCTAAATCTAGACTAATATATTCATCGTTTAAAATAGCTCCAACCGCCATTTTTGCAAGACCATCTGAAATTGATTTAGCAATCTCATAAGCCGTTACTCCTTTATTAAACTCTTTAATACTACCATCAGGGAATGTAATTTTCATATCTTTTGTCCTCCTCAATATAAAAATAAAGCGTCCTTAGAAATAATCTAAGGACGCCAATAAGCGCGGTACCACCTTAGTTCAAGCAAAGCTTGCAACTCTAAACTTATTAACGCTAGTTACGCGGGAATCTTTTTCAAGTCCTACTCCAAGGTAGTAATAAAACTAATTTGTAGCTTTCACCATCCTACATCGCTTTTTGATAAGTTTTACCGTGTCCTTTTCATCGTATTTATGTTTTAATTTTAGCACTATTTTATGATTATTGCAAATTAAATATTTTGGTAAGGTTCACTAAGTGAAACTTCTTCGGTAAGTTCTTTAATACGGTGAGCTATACGAGCCGCCTTAACGTTATCAACGCTGCTGCGATCTTCTGCTAAATTGTCAATAATTTGCTTTTGACTTAAATTCGATGATATCAAAATCGGCAAGTTAGAAGCTAATCTAAATTGCAAAATCGGAGCTAGAATTTCATCACGAAACCACCCACTCATATTTTCACTTCCCATATCATCAAAAACTAATAAATCACAAGTCTTTAAAGCGGTAACTTTATCCTCTAAGTCATTGGTACTAAATGATGATTTAAGATTTCTAACCAAATCAGGAAAATATATAAAGAGCACTTTCTTTTCTTTTGCAACTTCTTCAACAATCGCAGAAATTAAATAAGTCTTACCGGTCCCATATTTGCCATGTAAGTAAAGCCCTTTTTGGGCTTTGCCTTCTTTAACTAACTCAGTAAAACGTGAAGCTTTAATATAAGCTTCTTTTCGCTCATTATTACTTAGTTTAAAATCAGACAACTTGGCGTCTAATAAATAGTTAACGGTATCAAGAGTGCCTACATTTGACATATTTTTTTGTCGGTTTCTTAACTCTTGATGTTCTTTAGTCGGAACCATCACGATTTCTAAAACATCATTTTGTTTAAGAGTTGGTACGAAGTTAGGATTGTCATTAGTATCTCTCAATCGTAAATATTGGTACGCAGTCCATAGATCACTATCGTTTAACTTCATCTTTTTAAGTTCTTGATCTTTTTCTACTTCTTTCCTCAATTGTTTATAGTCCATAAAATACCTCCTTGTGATTTGGTTAATACTACTTTAAACTTTAAAAGTTTTTCAAGTAATCTTCTAGCCAATCAGGTTCATTTGCTCTTTTCTTAGCTTTTTTAGTAACTTTAACTGGTTCTGTGCTCTCAAGTTTATTTAAATAATTAATGGCATCTTCTGTTGTTTTAACACCATTATTTTGCCATGTTTCTAAAACCTTTTCCAAATATGAGTAGTTTGGTAAGATTCCTTCTTTTTCTTTAATCATATATAAAACAATTGCATTAATAACACCCATTTCAACATCGGTTCGAGATGAAAATTGTAAAACAGTATCAAGATCAATTGAAATGTTGTCACGCTTTGAAAACTGTACAATAATATCTTTGGTTGATACTTCATCAAGTTTTTGTGAAGTCTCATCTGATTTAACACCAATGACATTTACTTTTCCGCCTTTATTTTGGTGAAAATAAATGCGAGCTTGAAATCTTAATGTTTCCAAAGATGGCATTTCACCCCTTTGACTAGACTTTAAGTATACTTCTTTCATTTCATCATTATTAAATTGATAAATATAAGCAACTTTTTCGATATTAGATTTTGTCACTGGATTAAACAAATGGGGCTTTTGATATCTAACACCGATTGATTCAATAAATGTCTCGTAGTTAAATTTATCATAATTTATCTTAGTTCCACCATTGTGAGTTGTTCCTCTTAAATGATTTCCAACATCTAAAATATCAATTTCTTTAACACCGTAGACTTCATCAAACGATTTTGTAATGTTGTTATGCTTTGTTAAATCAACTGTTGCTAATCGAAATAATGAGATTAAATTTTTTAAATTATCTTCACCAATTTCAGTTTGTAAATAAGACCCTAAAATAGTGTCATTTAAAAACTCTTTTGCTGTTAGTGGAGTTTTTAAAGAATATATAATATCCTTATCTCCTTCATATACTACTAATAAGCCTAAGGCTTCTAATTTGTGACGATAATTTAAAAATTTCTGATTTTTGATATTTAACAAATCTAGAAAGTGTTGGTGATTATAGTTTGTAGATAGACCAGTTTCTAAACTTGATAGTTGATATAGGGTCAAATATAGTGTATAGGCTCCCATTCCTAAAAGTGGCTGATAAAAAAGTGTTAAAACTTTAATATCCTCTTGTGAAATAACCGAGGGGATTAATATTTTAGTTTGGGTATTTAAATACATCTTACACTCCTAATTTTTCAATAAAGATTTTAGTTTCTTCAGCTAATTTATCTAATGTATCATTATTATATATTACGTAATCAGCTCTAAATAGTTTTTGATTAATTGGCATTTGTAACTCAATTCGTCTTTTAGCTTCTACTTTTGATAATTTATCACGAGCCATTAACCTTTCAAGTTGTTGATTTTGGGTTGCATAAACCAACACACTTAAATCAATTTTTTGATAATTTACTTCAAATAATAACGGCATATCAATTACAATAATATCTAAATGCATGTTTTTGCTGACATATTCATCGATTACTTTAAAAACTTTAGGATGAATAATTTCATTAAGTCTTTTTAAACGGTTTGGGTCATTAAAAACTAATTTGCCCAGTTTTTTCTTATCAATTGGAAAAGGAATTTTAAACTCAATTGACACACTATTATTTAAATCACGATCGGTGCGCCATAATTGGTCTACAATCTCATCGCTATCAACAACGCTGATATTTGCCTGTTTTAAGCGGTTAATTACGCTAGATTTACCAGTGGCAATTCCACCGGTTAATCCAATAATAAATGGTCTTTTATTTTTGACATTTAAAACAGACATATGTTCCTCTTCCTCCTACTTTAATTTTTTCAATAGTTGTCTTACAAACCGGACACGGTTTGCCTACTTTAGTATGAACTAAAAGTTCATTTTGAAATAAACCACTAACCCCTTCACTTGATTCATACGAATAAATGGTAGTTCCACCTAATGCGGTAGCTTTTTTTAAAACTTGATCAGCTGATTTTAAAATTAATTTGATTTCATCACTAGTAACTTCGTTACTTGGTCTTGTTGGCAAAACTTTTGCTAAAAACAATGTTTCATCGACATAAATATTTCCTAAACCAGCAATGATGTGTTGATCCAATAAGGATACTTTAATTGGACTCTTTCTTTTTGATAAAACCGCTCTAAATTCCAAAGGATCAATTAAATGCGGTTCCTTAGCCACCAATGAAATTGGTGGTTCTTGGTTGTAATTTTGATAGTCTTTAATTAAAATACGACCAAATTTTCTCGTGTCAACATAACGAAGAGTTGTTCCATCATTAAAAACAAATTTAACGTGTTCATGCTTAGATTTAGCTTCGTTATTATCTTTGATAAAATAACGTCCTT
>CAZRJV010000002.1:0-42591 GCA_964600625.1 uncultured Acholeplasmataceae bacterium | reverse complement strand
GCACCAGCTAAAAATAAAACTAAGCCTACATATGTATAAAGAAAAGCAATTAATATTTTGATTACTTTACGTTTTGGAAATCTAAAATCAATAATTTGAAATACAATAAAAAATATAATGAAAGGTAATACGGCAATTGCCATTTGTCCTGTATAAAGACGTAAATATTCAACTAATGTTAGAGAAGTTGTTGGTGTGTTCATAATATCTGCGGGAATAGTGGGTAGAAATAAACCTAAAACTAATATGGAAAATATGGGACCAATGACTGTAATCCCCACTAAACCAAATGAATCTTGATCACTCGCCTTATCGCCTCTTGCTTTACTAATGCCATACGCTAAACTCAAAATAAAAGGAACACTAAGTGGTCCACTGGCAAACCCACCCGCATCAAAAGCTAAGGGAATAAATACGGGATTAATTTGGTTTACTATTAAAGCCAATACAAAAACCAAAGAATATAAAATAATAACTATCATTCTAAATTGAATCTTAAATAATATTCTAAGTAAACCAATGGTCAAAAATAAACCAACACCAATAGCAATGGTATAAATGAGAATTTCTTGAGGTTTAATAACTTCACTTAATTGATCTGCTAACACTCTAACACTTGGTTCTGCAATTATGATGAAAAAGCCCATCATAAATGCAACAATAATAAAAATCGCTAGGTTCCTTCTTTTAACAATATACCTACCGATATCTTCTGCAATTACACTGGTTGATTCAAAAGCACCCAGTTGAAACAAAGTCAGTCCAATCACCAATAACAAAGCACCAAGTAGAAACCATAACATTGTTGATGTGGGCAATCCCATAACAATTCCTAATATAATTAATACTAAAGTTACTGGAAGGACAGACTTAAATGATTCTAAAAATTTATCTAAAAACGCCTTATACATATTTCACCTTCATTTTCGTTAATCTCTTCTTATATTTTAGCCCAAAGAGCAATTATTATCAAGTAAAGCAAACATGAAGCGTTTTCATACACTATTATTAATTTTATTTTTCAATAACAAGTACTTTGTAACATTTCTTCGCTATTTTTCTGTATAATAACAGTGGTGATATTATGAAAATTAATTATTATTTATTAACAAAAATGACATTTGGTTTTATTATTGGTTTTTTGATAGCGGAAGCATTCTCACTTGATTATGTTTATACTGCAGGGGTGATTGCAGTATTATCATTAGAACCAACTCGAAAAAGGTCCATTGAAATAGGTATCATCAGAATTATTGACTCTTTAATCGCCTTAAGCTTGGCTTATTTAATCTTCTATTTCATGGGATTTAGTATTTGGAGTTTATTTGTTTTTATTATCATATTTATACCTTTAAGCTACTTAATTAAAGTGGACCGAGGTATTGTTGTATCTTTAGTTCTTGTTTCTCAAGTTTATTTGGGACAAGATGTAAATTATGCTTTAAATGCTTTATTCATTTTATTAATCGGGATTGGTGTTGCTTTCTTACTCAATTTATACATGCCTGATTTAAAAAAGAAAATCAAATTAATAGTAAATCGTATCAATAAGTCAATTGAAGAAATAATTCTTTCAATTGCCGCAAAAAAAGATATTTCGTTTGATGAATTAGATTATTTAATATCTTCTGCCAACAATAACATTCGTGAAGAGTTGGAAAACAATAATATTGATGGTTTGATTGAACGTTTGAGATATGTTGAAATGCGTAAAGAACAGACATTAATACTAAAACGCATCAATAACACATTAATTAATGTTAGCGACATCAAGGAAAAAACACTCGTCCTAAATTATTTGAAAGAATTTAAAGGTCAAATAGGTGATGATAATTATGCCCTTCAATTAACGAACAAACTCAATCAATTACTAGATTATTTTAAAACATCTGATTTACCAGATACCCGAAAAAATTTTGAAGATAGAGCTCAACTTTACTATGTTTTATTAGAAATACACCAATTTCTACAATTAAAATTAAATTATCATGAAAGGCAAAAACACGAAGCCAAATAAGCTTCGTGTTTTTATATTATATATTCTATTTAATTAGTAACAATATTTCTTGAATGAGCGATAAATGTCATATGGTCAGCTGCACGTTCTAAGTTAGAAACTAAATTAACTAATACTGGGCTGTTATTTGCAGAACATAAACCTTCATTTAATCTTTGAATGTGACTATCGATAATTTCTTTACGCAGAGTATCTACTTCATCTTCAATTTCGTCAACTAAATGAATATCTGACTCGGAATTGGTTTCAAAAGCTTTCATCGACACTTTAAAAAGAGCATTTACTCTATCCATCATGTGATTTAAATCACCTTTTGCATCATCACTGAACGTCAATCTTTCAGTAACATAAGTATCTGTATATTTTGAGAGATTATCTGATAGATCGCCAATTCTTTCTAAGTCATTAATAACACTATAAAGCGTAGAAATCTCTTCTTTTTCTTCTGCATTTAACTCTTCACCCGACAGTTTTATTAAATAATTTACAATTTGTTTATTCAAAGAATTAATTTCACCAATATTAGTTTTAACCATTTCTTTTTGATTAATATTCTTATGAATAAACGCATCATATGCTTCATTTAAACTCTCGATTGCTAAATTAGCCATCTCTATGGTTTCTTTTCTTAATTGATGTAAGGCTAAACTTGGTGTAGCAAGCAATCTTTCATCAAGAACAACAATTCTCTTACTCTTATCATCTTTATCTGGAACAAGTTTCATACTCAAATTAACAAATTGTTGTGAGAAAGGTAAAAATAGAACTGCGCAAATAACATTAAAAAGTGTATGGAATATCGCAATTTGAGTTGCTTCAAGTGCAAAGAATCTACCAAGAACATCATTTTTAAAGCCAGTCCATAACAACAGCACAGCAGCAAATATTACAGTTCCTAAAATGTTAAAAGTTAAGTGGATAACTGCTGCTCTTCTAGCATTGGTGTTGGCACCAACAGAAGATAACATTGCGGTAACACAAGTACCTATGTTTGAACCTAAAATAACAAACAGTACATCATTGCCGCCATTGCCAATCATAATTCCAGCTACAGCAAGAGAAATGACAATTGATGTAATCGCGCTACTGCTTTGGAATAACGCTGTTAATCCTGCACCAATTAACAATAATAAGAACGGATTAGATATACTCGATAACATATTCGTAATTAATGGATCATCCTTAAATGAGCTCATCGCAGAGCCTAATAAATGCAAACCTACGAACACTAGTCCGAAACCACACAATACTTTACCGATGGTTCTGATTTTTTCTTTAGAAGAGAGTAATGTCATAAATGATCCTATAAACACTGTCAACATTGCGAAAACAATAAAATCAAAACTTTGTAATGAGGCAATATGACCAGTAATGGTGGTTCCTATGTTTGCTCCCATAATCATTGTTGTTGCTTGTAACAGCGTAATCATTCCAGCATTTACCAACCCAACAATCATTACTGAAGTTAAACTACTAGACTGTACAATAGCTGTCGTACCAGCTCCAATCGTTAACCCAACCAGTTTCTTTTCTGATGTTTTATTAAAAATCGCTTCAAGTTTTGTATTTGCTAGTTTTTTCATGTTGTCAGACAGCATTGCCATTCCTACCAACAAAGTTCCAATCCCACCAAATAATATTAATAATCCTTCAATATATTCCATGACTTGCACCTCATTCTACTCAATTTTACACGAATTTTACTAAACTTAAAAGTGATTTTTGAATATAAAAAAAAGAGAACCCTTTCAGGTTCTACAATTAACTGTATTTTTTACTTGTTTTTTGCTTTAGATTCATCCATAAATTTTTTAATTTCTTTATATACTTCATATGGGTTTTCTATGGATGTAAAGGCGAATATTTCATTTGTATTAGCAGGATTAATCGGTCTTGCCATTGAACCAAACTTTATCGAACCAGTATTTTTATTGATAATTTTGTCGATCACGTTGACTGACCAGTAATGGTGGTTCCTATGTTTGCTCCCATAATCATTGTTGTTGCTTGTAACAGCGTAATCATTCCAGCATTTACCAACCCAACAATCATTACTGAAGTTAAACTACTAGACTGTACAATAGCTGTCGTACCAGCTCCAATCGTTAACCCAACCAGTTTCTTTTCTGATGTTTTATTAAAAATCGCTTCAAGTTTTGTATTTGCTAGTTTTTTCATGTTGTCAGACAGCATTGCCATTCCTACCAACAAAGTTCCAATCCCACCAAATAATATTAATAATCCTTCAATATATTCCATGACTTGCACCTCATTCTACTCAATTTTACACGAATTTTACTAAACTTAAAAGTGATTTTTGAATATAAAAAAAAGAGAACCCTTTCAGGTTCTACAATTAACTGTATTTTTTACTTGTTTTTTGCTTTAGATTCATCCATAAATTTTTTAATTTCTTTATATACTTCATATGGGTTTTCTATGGATGTAAAGGCGAATATTTCATTTGTATTAGCAGGATTAATCGGTCTTGCCATTGAACCAAACTTTATCGAACCAGTATTTTTATTGATAATTTTGTCGATCACGTTGACTGATACATCTACTGCACCAATCATATCAATATCTAATGATTTATAATCTACTCCGATAACACCATTTCTGATAATCATTCGTTTATTCGTATAGGCATAAATTCTTTTATCGTAATAAAGTTTCAAAATAATCAGATCAAGAATGAATAAAACGACCCATATCCCTAATACCAGTAATGCAAATAGCAATGAATCAGTTGTATCAATTCCATCAGAGATTGAAAATGCTATTATGATACCTATTGCAATTAAAAGCAAAATGAAAAAACCAAAGAAATTAGAAAAGTACAGTTTAATCTTATTCGGCTTGAATGCTTTTACAATCTTTTCATCATCATCTAATATTTGTTTAAAACTATTTATCATTTTAAGACCACCTCTTTTTGATAATTATAACATGTTTAGAAGACATTTGATTATATCTTCAAGAACTCTTTACTATATTTTTTAGTTAATCTAGTAGAAATATTAATGAACATATCCTATAATAGTTATATAGTGTATACTAAATATAGGAGGATATCGAATGGAACCATTAAATATTAAACAATTAAAGGACCAATTTTTAGAAATGTTACAAGCCATCTCAAAGATGGAAATTATGATAAATTTAGCACCCTTTTTGCAAGGAGAGGATGCTTTATTACTACATATTTATTTAAACGGACCTTCTAATCCATCTGTATTGAGTACTGAATTAAAAGTGACTAAAGGTCGTATTACAGCAATAATAAATAGTTTAGCTGAAAAGGAATACATTACACTTGAAATGGATGTTTCAGATAGAAGACGTGTTTTAGTTGGTTTGTCTAATCAAGGAAATGAATATTTAGAAAATAAATTAACCGCAGCTGATAAGCATTTTGAAAGAATTTTCGAAAAGATTGGATATCAAAGTACTAAAACATTTGTTGAATCATTAAATAATGTAATAACAATCGCAAAAGAGGTGGAATAATGAAACCAATGGTTGAATTTAAAGATGTTATGAAAACTTATCAAATAGGAACACAAGAAATAGTTGCCAACAACAACATTAACTTCACCATTTATGAAGGAGAATTTTGTGTCATTGTTGGACCAAGTGGTGCCGGTAAAACAACGATACTAAATATTCTAGGCGGGATGGATAAAGTTACCGAAGGAAAAATCATTATTGATGGCAAAGATATCAGTCAATACAATTTAAAAGATTTAACCTTATATAGAAGACATGATGTTGGCTTTGTTTTTCAATTTTATAATTTAATGCCACAATTAACAGCTTTAGAAAATGTTGAAATTGCAACTGAAATAACCAAACACCCTCTAGATCCTAAAACTGTTTTAGAACAAGTTGGGTTAACAGAACGAATTGATAACTTTCCCTCTCAACTTTCAGGGGGTGAACAACAAAGAGTTTCTATCGCTAGAGCATTAGCAAAAAATCCAAAGATTTTACTATGTGATGAGCCCACTGGTGCGCTTGATGTTGAAACTGGTACAACTATCCTAGACTTGCTTTACACCACATGTAAAACTCACAATAAAACTATTGTTTTAGTGACTCACAATCCAATTATTACCGAAATAGCAGACCGTGTTATTACCGTGAAAAACGGACAAATTCAATCGATAGATTTAAATAGTAATCCGCTTAACCCTAAGGAGGTCCAATGGTAGTGAAAAGCTATTTAAAGTACATTTTCAAAGATATCAAAACATTAGCTTCTAAACTAATAGCCATCATTATGATTGTGATGTTAGGCATCGGTTTTTTAGTTGGTTTATTAACAACCGCTCCTAATATGCGATTTAGTGTGGAACGTTACTATATTGATAATAATGCGGCTGATTTAGTAATTCAATCCGCTACACCATTAACAGAAAGTGATATTGATAATTTAAAACAAAGATCTGAAATTAAAGATGTTATGCCTTATTTCATGATTGATGAAGTTATTAAAATTCATGATGTTAATCGTATGGCTAGAATTATGTTATTAAATTTCAATGAGAATATCGTTGTTAATCAACTAAAACTAATTAAAGGGAGACTTCCTAATCCTAACAGCGAACATGTGGAAGTTGTTGTGGAACAATCTCAAGTTTATTTGGTCGATATTGAAATAGGATATCAAACCACTGTTATGAATCAAGTTTTCGAAGTCGTTGGGATCGTTCAACACCCTTGGTATTTTGCTTATGTTCAAGAGGTTTCTCCCCTCACTCAAAGACCTATTGAAACAATGATTTATACCGATGAATCATTTTTAGCCGATAAAACATATACGCATTTAGCCGTAACGATCAACAACCCACATAACTACAATCTATTTTCTCAAGAATACAAAGACTATATGGAAAATGTGGTTGAGAATTTAGAACAAACCTACAATAGTAATTTTTACTATACAACAAGAAATCAAAATCAGAGTTATGTTAAGTTTCAAAATGACGTTAAAATAGTCGAGATAATCGCGTTAATTTTTCCCGCATTCTTTTTCTTAATCACAATATTAGTTTCCATGTCATCCATGACTAAAATTGTTAGTGATCAAAGAATCCAAATTGGTACATTAAGATCTTTAGGTTATTCAAAGATTAAGATTATGAATAAATATATTTTTTATGCCTTAATGGCCTCATTAATTGGTGTATTACTAGGTATTGGTTTAGGTATCTATTTTATACCAGCGGTGATTTATAATGCTTATTTAAACTCCTATAATTTACCTGAACTTACGATTGCGGGAAACTTTCTAATGATTTCAATCATCTCAATTGTGATGATTGTTGCTGTTGTTTTAGTAACAATGATAAGTATTGGAACTACTTTAAACGAAAAACCAGCAAACTTAATGAGACTTAAACCTCCAAAGAAAGGTAAAAAAATATTCTTAGAACGTCTAACTTTCATTTGGAAACATCTTAAATTTAGATATAAATCGACTTTTAGAAACATCTTTAGAAATAAACGTAATCTTGTTTTAACATTAATTGGAGTTGCCGGTTCTACTGCTTTACTATTAGCTGGATTTGGCATCAAAAACTCAGTGGATTATTCTGGAGATTATCAATATAAAGAAATGCAACTGTACGATATTGAAGTCACAGTAATTCCAAATCAGATAAATATTGTTTCGCTTAATGACTATGAAAAAATATATTTAATGGATTATACATTTAAATATAAAAACGATGATTATATCAATGTCGTATCACCAGAAAATAATTTACTTATCAATGATTTTCTCAATTTTAAAAATACAAAACGTCATGAAATATTAATGGCAAATGATTCTGTTTTAGTGACACAACAATTTGCGATAAAACATCATATCAAATCTGGCGATACCATAGAACTAGATTTTCAAGGTATAAAAACGACTTTTAAGGTCACAGAAATACTTGATTATTACTTTGGAAATCATATTTATATTTCCAAAAATCTTCTAGAAATTTCTTATCCAATTAATTATAATAAGATTTATGTTAAAACAGATTTAAAAGACACTTTAGCAATAGAAAACCTTAGACACGAGCTAAATCTTGACGATAATGTCTTACAAACATCTTTTGATTCAGATATTAAAGCTGTTTTTGAAAAAACTAGTGAAAGCATTAATAGTATTATTATCGTGTTAGTTGTATCTGCTTCTCTTTTGGCGATTATTATTAATTACAATATTACTTTAATCAATATTTCTACAAGACAGAAGGAAATCGCAACCCTTAAAGTATTAGGTTATTCTGAACGAGAAGTATCTGGTTATGTATTTAGAGAAACTTTAATCATATCCAGTGTAGCTATTTTGTTAGGATTAGGTTTAGGAAAATTACTTCACTGGTTTATTATTAGTCGTATTTTCTTAGATGGCGTCATGTTTGTAAATATTATAGATTGGTTAAGTTATCTAATCACAATTATCTTATCTTATGCTTTCTTAGGATTTGTTTATTTCATCTCAATAACAAAAATGCGTAAGATTGATATGGTTGAAGCCCTTAAATCATATGAATAAAGCAAAAACCATCGATTTCAACCGATGGTTTTTTATTACAAAGACTATAAAGTATCAATCAAATCATATAATGAATCTATGCCAAAATCAGTGTTTTCATAGTTTTTGGCACTTCCAATACCATATGTTATCATGTTTGCTGCTTTTGCAGCATCAATTCCAGTTACTGCATCTTCAATGACAACACATTCTGCACTAGTTAATCCTAATTTATTGGCTGCGGTTAAAAAAACTTCAGGATGCGGTTTACTATTTGAAATATCATTTCCATCAACAATAACATTAAAATATTCCCTAATATTTAATTTGTCAATAATTATAGAAGCATTTTTGCTAGAGGACCCAATAGCTAGCAAATAGTTTTTTCTTTTAAGATACTTGATCAACTCCAAAGCTCCTGGTAACAAGTCACTTTGTGATAAATTTCCCAATAATGAAACATAATAATCGTTTTTCATAGACGCAAGTTGCATTTTTTCAGTTTGGCTATATACTTTGGAACTATGGTTTAATAAAATATTTAGAGATTCCATTCTTGAAACACCCCTTAGCTGATGATTAATAGTTTTATCAAAATGGATATTTTCTCTATTCGCTATCATTTTCCATCCTAAATAATGCAAATCATCTGTAGAAACGATTACACCATCTAAATCAAATATAATACCCTTAATCATACTATTTTTTTGTTGCTTTCAATGAGAAATTTTGA
The DNA here is from genome assembly GCA_964600625.1 of uncultured Acholeplasmataceae bacterium. Lineage (GTDB taxonomy): Bacteria > Bacillota_I > Bacilli_A > Acholeplasmatales > Acholeplasmataceae > DUQW01. The sequence continues at coordinate 33,306 of CAZRJV010000002.1, read as the reverse complement.
ATAGTAATCGAAATATCATATGTTCCTGGAATTTCATATCCTATATTCATGTTGGTTAAATATAAATCATTGATTGTAGAATTTAACAACGCACCTTTTTCTTGCGCTAATATCAATGCTCTACCAAAATAAGGAATTAAATCAATGTTAATCTCGTTTAATTGTCCCACTTTCAACCCGTTAGGCATAAAATCAACTTGTGGCATTTGATATATAAATTTTCCTGTGTTTCCTGATGTTCCTGCATCAATCATTCCATTTTCTGGCATTAAATTATATCTAGCATCAAAAAACGGAATTCCAAACCACATAAATTCTCCTGCATCTGCAGCTGCATTACTTCTAACTACGATATACATTAAAAATTGGGCAGTATGAAGATTACTATCATATTCTTCATCAGTCATAGAACGTTCTAAACTGTTCAAATTTATATTCAAACTTAAAACAAGATCATGAAGTTCATTAATTGATACATTTTCTTTCAAACCCTGTTGTAATAATAAATGTGGCCACGCTTCTTTGGGTTGTCTAGGATGCAAATATTCTTCACTCGCATTCAATATAAATGTTATTTCACTATTTGTAGGATTGATAATTAGTTTTTTTGAAACATCTTCTATAATATAATTATTGTTGATATATTCAACTTCCTTACCACCTAGTGCGTATTCATCTGCTAGTCCAAATCTATTACCAGCTTGACCTAATAACCAAGCAATTTGCCCTTCAGCATCTCCATAAGTTAAATTATAATCAATCGGATATCTATTTTCTGGTTGTGGCTCATTATCTGCTGGAGAAATCAAAAAACCATATTCAAATTTATTATCTTGAATCAATTCAATTTCTTTATCTTCAACATCTATAGGTTCATTTTTACAGGCGAATAATAAGATTGATCCTATCAAAATTAAGATTAATGTCATTGTTTTTTTCATAGTAAACTCCTTTACATTTTGATACTTCCACTGGTTAAACCGGTTATAAATTGTTTGGATGCTAATAAGAATATAATTAACAGTGGCAAACTAGAAATCACATAAGCTGCAAATGGTGCACCATAACCACCAGTCATTCCATAATATGAAGATGTGAAATTAACTAATGCAATTGGTAATGTATGCAAATTTTCTTGTAACAATACCAACGATGGCCATAAATAATCATTCCATCCGCCAATAAAAGAAATAATTACCAGTGTCCATAATATTGGTTTCGAAATAGGTATCATTACATGTCTATAAACTTGAAAATCTGAGGCACCATCTATTGTTGCGGCATCCAGTAATTCTGTTGATACGCCTGAGAATGATGTTTTCAAAAGAAATGTTGCAAATGGAATTGATCCTGAAATAGCAGGCAAAATAACTCCCCAATGATTATTTACCAAGCCCAATCTATTAACCAATTCATATTGACTGGTAATTGTTACAATTCCAGGAATCATTAATAATGAAATAATTAAGTAAAAAATAATATTCTTATATGGAAACTCGAATCTTACGAAAGCAAAAGCTGTTAATGAACCAATGAAAACAATCCCGATGGTTTCAATAATAGTTATATACAATGAATTAAATAAATATGGCTTAATTACTATCCATGCATATTCATAATTTTCAAAGCTCCAAATTTTCGGTAATCCAAATGGGTTAGTTTGATCATCAGAGATAGTTTTAAAACTCTTGATAAGTAGCATATACAGTGGATAAAAAGATAAAAATAACAGAATCAATATAATTAAAGTAAGTATGATTTGTACATAATACTTACGCATGAATTTAACAAACTCCATATTAATCATTCCCCTTTAATTTTTTCATATTAAAAATTGTAATTATTAACGTGATGAAGAAAATTACCATACCAATTGCAGATGCGTATCCATATCGATCGTAAGTGAAAGCTTCTTCATATAACATAAACGCAGGCACATTTGTCGCATTTGTTGTTCCTGGTCCACTTCCAGTAACTAAGACCTGCATATTAATGTTTTGTAATCCACCAATCAACCCCATAACAACGAAGTATTTAATTTGACCTTTTAATAAAGGTAAATCAATTTTAAGTATTCTCTGAAATAAATTTGCTCCATCCAATTTAGATGCTTCAATAACAGAGTGAGGAATACTTTGTAACCCAGCTAAATAAATCAAAAACGAAGTACCTGCTACCCATGGAAACCCAGTTAATATAATTGAAATTGGGGCCAATTTAGGATCAAAATACCAATTTTGATTTCCTATATTAAAGAAACCAATTACACGATTTGCTATCCCCGAATCCCCACCGGCAAAAACAATATATTGCCAAATTAATATAATAACTACAGATGGCACTAAGATAGGAATGATGAAAAGATATCTAAACAACGAACTAGTTATCTTACTTTTTAAATTAAATAATAATTCTGCCAACAAAATAGTCGCAAAATTACCAACAATCATACCTACAATAATAAATATAACAACATTGAATACACTTCTATAGAAAGTTTGTGAAGTAAATAATTCAATATAATTATCCAAAAAGATAAATTTACCTACACCAGCACCATTGGAGTTTGTAAACGAGAAAATCAAGGTTCTTATTGGAGGATAATAAGAGAAGACCAGCAACAACGAAAAAGAAGGTAACAGCCACAAAAAGGCCTGATACTGATATTTAGTTTTATGCTGGTTTTTTCTCATTTATTACCACTTCGTTTCATCGTAATTATTTTCTATTTTTAAAGCTTGAACCGTATTCTTAATAGTTTGAGCCAATGATTTAGCTACCTCTTCAGGTGTTTTAACACCATTATCTATATCTTGTAAACTCTTTATAAAAGCAGTGTTGTATGCATAACCTAACATTGCCCATGAGTTAACCGAACCCCAATATACACGATTATTAGTAGCAACATCTTCTTTGTCTTCTGTATAAATATCTAATAAATCTTGTAGATATGGTGCTATTTCAGTTGATGCATCTGGATTTAAAGGAATACCACCTTTTAAATCTCCAATTAAACGATTATTATTCTCAGGCGCAGTCAAGAACATTAAAAAGTCAACAGCACCTTCTACTGTACCTTTTTGAACTGCAGAATTTGTAATAAACCATGGAGTGGCTAAACCCGCTACACCTCTAATTGAAGGCGCATAGGCATGCTCTGTTGTTTCGGTTGTTAAATCAGGATAAGGCATTACGCCCCATTCGAAATCAACATTTTTGTTAATTGACAGTTTTCTAATTTCTCTACCTGTTACTTCAACCATTGCTAAATTTCCATTAACAAAATTAGTATGCGCATCATAACTTTGCCAGTTTTCTGGATAATATTCTGTTTTCATTTTGGTAACTTTAATATATTCATAATATCGATTACCTTCTAATGTTGCGTTAGCGCCTAATGCATTAAGTGTTGGATTCCATATTCCTTTATCAAAAGCTCTTACAAATTCTTCAGTATCGATTTTACCATTGACAGTCAACACATCTGACTCCGTCAATATATCTGAAAACATTGTTGATTCTAACACGATATCATACCATGTATATGTTGTTGTATAAGCTTCTTTATCTGTTTTAGTCTTGATATCACTTAGGGCTTGCAAAAATTCAGCGTATGTCTTTGGAATTTCTTCAACACCTGCTGCAGCTAAAATTTCTTTATTATACATAATGCCAACAGGAATTTTTTCAAGTGTGATAGTATAAAATTTACCATCCGATGCCATGTTTTGTGCTAATTCTTCAGGGATATATAAATCTTTCCATGCTACATTACCTTCAACGTATTTATTAGGTTTGTCTAAATAATCATTAAGTGCAACATAGTAATCTTTCCCTAAATCCATATTAACGACTGTTCCATTTTGATAAGTGATATCTGGGGCAGTTTTATTGTTTAATTGTGGCACGAGAATCGCTCTATCACCATTAGAAGATGTTTTATTAATTTCAATTTTGTATCCTGGATTTAACGCTTCCCACTCTCTAGCTAACGTTTCTAGTGTATTATATGGAAATGGATTGGCTTCTGATGGAGTCATAATTGGCGTCGTATTAAAATTACCAATGTCTCCCCCAGCATCAACAACAATGGTTTTAATTTCGCCATCATAACCATTGTTATTGTCACAATTAGCTAGTAAACCTCCAAATACGATTAGAGATATTAAAATAAAGATTTTTTTCATATAAACTTTCCTTTCTTATACATCTAACTTTAACATCGTCAATTTGTCATGATGTATAACTTTATTATTGTAATTCAACCGAAATGTACCGTCTGACTTAAGAACTAGTGAATCTTTCGATAATTGTGCATATACTTTGCTTCCCTGATAAATAAAATGAATTTCAACCTCTCCCCAATATTCAAAATATTTTGGGTTAACTTCTAGATAATCGATATTTGGTTTAAACCCAAATAAACCTCTAAAAATACTATACCAACCACCAGCTATACATGCTGCATGTAATCCTAATTTTGCTTCATTATGACTATCAATAATATCTATTGCAACACTCTTGTACCAATAATCATGAAATTTATCATATTCTTGATGATCAATAGCTGCAATTGCATGAACTGGATAAGTTAATGAAGACGATGCTTCGCACATTTTTTCATAGTAATCCCAATTTTTTTCATAAGATGACTTTAGTATTGGAATATCTATATACGTAAAAAGCATGATGACATCAGGTTGTTTAATTATTTGAGACTCATGGTATAGGCCAGATTGTTTCATTTGAAAATTTTTAGCAGCACCATTGCCAGTTACTTCAAGCGTTGGCTTTAAATCAAAATAACCATCAAATTGAGGAATATAACCATCTTCAGTGACTACTTTTCTAATTTTTGAAGCGATCTGATTCATCTGCTTGATTAATATTTCATCCACCACAAGTCTTGTTTTTACTGATTCATTACTATTTAGCCATTTAATTGTTTCTTCAAAAATATAAGAAACGATAAAATTCGTATAGCTATTATTATTGACATAAGGGTGATGTTCATCAGTACCAGTAACTTGGTTGAGATAATATTCATCAGTTTTTTTGTCATATGTGACTCGACTTATAAAGTACTTAGCGATTTCAACTAACATTTCGATACCATATTCTATCATAAAGCGTGTATCTTTTGTAACCCGATAATACATTAAAATTGCATAAGCAATATCTGAATTAATATGGATTTGCATAAATGGATGTCTTGCGTAAGCCCAAACTTTCTCATCACCTTTTACTGATGAGCAGAAAGCAAATTTTGCCCCCTTTAAGCCTTCCAATTGTGCATTTTTTTTAGATTCTTCTAGTCTATTATATCGATACATTAATGTATTTTTCGCTGCATTAGGATTCGTCATAAGATAGACCGGAAATTGAAATATTTCAGCATCCCACCAAACAAATTGATTATACTTTTCGCCAGTCAAGTTCTTCGCACTAAGACTATGTACTTGATCATATCTATCTATGCCAATTAATGTTTGATAATTAGCGTACTTTAATAAAGCATCATCACTTTTATGACTTAGATTAATGTTAATCATGTCAAATGATGTTTTATACGCCATCAAATGGTCTTGATAATGTTTTTCAAATGATGTTTTTTTCATTTCTATCATATCTTTGTTATTAACTTCAACCAATGATTCATTTTCTTCTAAATCTGGTGTAATATGTACTGATACATATTTGAAAACTTCAATTATTTTTTCTTTCGTTGATGTTTGCGATTCATAGTAACATCCATCGTTAATTTCATAACTTTTATCTGCTTTAAAACTGTAAACTGTATGAAGTGAAACAGCACTTTGATGGTTATATTTTTCACCCATACTAAATAGATATTGATTTTGATTTGGCTCACCAATCAATTTAGATTTTTTCTGCCCATTTGTCTTGATCCAAGTATCTATTCCTGATTCTACGGTTATAGGTAAATCATGATTCATTTTTTCAACTTTAGCAGTAATAAAGTAATGATGATTATTTGAGAAAGATGCAAATCGTTTGAAGTTGAACTTAGTTTTGTTACCACGTTCATCTTGCCATATAACTTCCCGTATTAATGATCCATCATTGGTATCAATATATCTTACCCAGGTAAGTATTTGGCCTTCCCACGGGTAGAAGTATGAATCACCTATTTTAAATCTTAAAAATAAAATATCTGCAAAATTGATACATGAATCTTGAAATTCAAATTGTTTCGCTTCAAGCTCATTGATATAGTATTTTCGCATGTATATATTATCTACATAGATTGATGGGATTTCAACAATCTCATCGAATAAACCTCTGATAAATCCACCTTGAACGTTTAAAGACCCAAATTCCTCAAACGAACCCCTTATCCCGAAATACCCATTACCTGTTGTAAAAAGTGCTGCATTATGTGCTTCATCTTTGATATCATATTTAGATTCTACTAGACAATTATTTTTCTCATTATATTCCAACAATTTTTAACCCTCCAAAGTGTGTATTAAACTAGCTGTATATATTCTCACTAAAAAATCGCTTGGGTGATTGATATTATTGGCCAATATATCTACCCCTTTTTTTGTTTTATACATAGTTTCAGTAATACTGCCCATATCTAGTAACGCAACACCATATTGTTTTTTTAAGTTTTCTAGTTCTGTTAAATATGATTCTTGATTTTGATTTTGAAGCGATAATGGATTTGCATAAATAGTATGCATTAAAATGATATTCGCATCCGAATTTCTTGCTTTTATTGACTTAATCATAAATTCAATATTGTCATGATATGTATTAGCTTTAACACCTAAAGAACCATCATTCATTCCGAATCCGATAATAACTAAATCCGGTTGATATTGGTTCACATTTAGATCCACATTTTCTTTTCCCCACAATGACATAGTTCCACCAAGACTGGTGTTAATAAAATTTACCTTACTATTATATGTATTTTCTAAATATGTTTTAAACATGGTACCAAAATCATCCATGTAGGGTTTAATACCTAATACTCCAGATGAATTTGCTCCAGTAGAAATACTGTCACCATTTAAAACAATTGTTACTTCTAAACCAGCTTCTAACTTTTCTTTAAATTGTTGAAGAGCTAAAGGTTGGTGGACAGGTGTTATCCCTGTCCACTTACCTTCATGTTTATATGTCACTGCTATTTGGTGCATCACTATACCAATGCCTTCAGTAAAAATAATTTCAGTTCCTGGTTCTTTTGCTTGATAGGTACTAAAAGCATATTCTTCTGGTAGGTTTTTTCCTGCAAGTTGTTCTGTAGTTAAATAAGGCATTGTTGATGTTTCACTACGAATAATGAAATTTTTATCAAAAGTATATTCCGTAATATCGTATTCTTTTTCTAGTGTATAATCACGAACAGAAATTATTTCCGTTGGTTCAAATAGTAGTTGACCACTAATAGTAGTACCATTATCTTCAAGGACAACAGTTTCATTGTAAATGATATTATCTTCCCATACCTTAACAATCATTTCTTTTTCTCCGTATTGATAAGTTAACTTTTTATTACATGCACTAAATAGTATAGCTGGCAAGAGTAAACCCAATAGCATTATTAAACGCTTTAAGGTTACTTTTGTTTTCATTTATGCTTTCTTTTTCTTAATAACAAATGTATAAACTACAAATCCAGCAGCGCCTAAAACAATTAAGCCTCCAACAACAGATATCCATACCCATGGAATGCCATTTGATGGTGTTTCTGGTTCAACTGGTTCTGAATCTACTGTAAATGGTACAGTAATGTTTCCACCTTCTGTTTCAATACTAACAACGTGATCACCAACTTCTAAAGTTTCTAAATAAGTTGCTTTAATTTTTAGGACGTTGTTTGCATATGTATAGTTAGTATCAGCTAATTCTGTTCCATTGACTTTTACAACGAAATCTAATTCTCGATTGTAAAATTCAATATTCATATCTGATAAACTACCTTTTTCAAATGAACCTTCTAAAGTAACTAGATATGGTTCTGGAATATAGTCTTGTTGTAATGCTTCTGCAGTAGCGTCTTTACCATTAATTAATTTAATTGTAACGGTATTTTTAGAAGAACTAGTTCCTCCACTACCTGCAATGTATAAATGACCTAAGTTATCAGATAATGACGTCTTTAATGCACGTGTGGTAATTCTATCTGCATCCATTACATCTCCGCCAATGCTAATTGAAAGATATTCTTCAATGACACCAGATACTTCTTCCATAACAGTTGAGAAATCAATAACTAAGTCATTTTCTAATGTAACATGTAAGATTTCAGTACGTTGTGCATCAAAGAAGCGGTTAGAATAAAGACTTAACATATATACTTCAATTCTTGCTCCATTTGTTCCTTCAGGAATTATTAAGAAAAATAAACCTTTATTGTCTTGTACACTTGAATCATCTGCTGTTGAGAAAATTTCAGGTTTTTCCATAATACCAAAACTAATCCATCCACCTGCTTCTTTAGTTAATGATTCAACTTTTAACGTCATTTGGAAGTTTCTAACATCAAATTTTTCTAATTCATAAAATAATCCATTACCTTTTTCACCGAGACCTTCACCAAAGAAAGTAGCTTGAATTGTATTATTGTTTTCTATAACGTAAGTATTTTCCCCAACAATCCAACCGCTTTGAGAATTAGTAGCATCCGTTAACGTAGTTACAGCTGCATCATATCTTGCTGTGAAGGCTGTACTGATTTCTTCTTCTAATAATGCAAATAGATTTGTTCTCACTGCATTTTTAGAATCTATTGCGATGTTAACTTTTTCAATTGTTGAAAGATCTAAAACATTGGTTTCAAATTCTACTATTTGTGCTAAAGCTAAATCATGAACTTTGGTAATAATTAATGCGTCTGCATCAGCAATTCTTTCACTCAATCCCGCAAATCTTGTTACTTGTTCAGGTGTAAATTCAGAATCATCTATAGAAATTTCTTTATCTTTTGCTGTTGTAAGTTGATTGATAGCTTGGTTAGCAGTGGTATAATCAACGATTGCATTTACTCTTGTTTCTAATTGAACTATGATAGATTCTAACTCATCTAAAATAATATCCCCACCAAGCTCACTAATTGCAGCTTGTAAAGTTGCTTGTGCAGCATCTAATCTATCTCTAAAAAAGTTTTTGTCAAATTCATATAATGTATCAATATCAAGATTAGCGTTAATAGCTTGAGCTGCTTGAACATTTGTGACAACTGATAAATCTTCTAACAATAATGTTTCTAACTCAATTAAATTAGATTTAAAGGTTTCAAACACACCTTCTGCTTCATAATAGGTTCTTCTTTGTGCATCAAGAATATAATTAGCTGTTACAGTTTGAATCGAATTATCTATATTTAGTGCACCTATTAAATAGTGTACGCTTGTTTTATCAACCATTTCAGCAAATAAAACATTTGAAGCTACCGTGAATTCATGCCCATTAATAGTTACTAAGACATCTGAACCTATTTCTTTCATAGAAAAAGTTATAATATCATTTTCTGCTACTAATTGATAACCTTTCCAAGCCGCATCTTCCCAATCACCTTGTTCTTCTAGAATGAATTCAGGTAAAGAAACGTGATGTAATCCAGATCCAACTTGAATAGCAACTAAATACTTATTAGCCACAGTTGTATGTTTAAGGAACTCAATCGATAAAACTGCTCCATTTCCACTAATATATGATCCTTGTGGACCAAAAAATGTGATTGCAACTGTACCAGGATCTAGATAAGAAAAATCAAACTGTGCTTCAAAATCTGTGACGTTGTAAGGTGTTCTAAAACCAGCTCTAGCACCAAATCCAGACGTTAGAGCCATTACGACACCTTTATCGTTTAATCTGTTTGCACCAAACATTCCTGGTTGCCAATGTGAGTAAAAATCCGTTACCGTTGACTCTTCGCCAATTACTGGTGGATTTTCTGGTAGTACTGCCGCGTTTATCGAGGTCGTCATAAGACCCACAACAAAAACGAGAACTAAACTTAAAATTGTAACTAATTTTTTCATACTTTCCTCCGTATTTTTCAACTATTGTTGTTTTTTCTTTATTTATATTATTGTCGCAATCACATTCATATTTTGAATATATGATTCAACATCAAACATACCTGGGATTTCCCATCCAAAATTCATGTATCCTATTTCATATTTTGATTCTTCATTATGTTTTAAGTAACCATTCTGAATCGCATAAGTTTTTGCTTTTAAGATAAATGGAAGAACATTAATATCAATGTTGTATGTTTTTCCAAATATTATCTTTTCATTTAAATAATTTTTATTGCTCATTGAGTAAATTAATCTACCAGTTGTACCAATACCACCTTGATCAACATGATGATGTTCATCAATAAAGTCATGACGGTTATCGTAAATAGGAATACCAAACCAGAAGTATTCATTAAAATTACCATACTTAGATCCCTCGTAACTTGCATCATGAATAACAAAATACCAAACTAATTGAGCAGCATGATAATTAGGATTATAAGTTTCGGGGCTTTGATTAATAACTTTCTCAATGTTAAAAGTCAATTGAACCCTTAATGCCTCAAGACCATCTAGTGCTACGTGTTTTTGAAAATCTTGTTCTATCAATAAGTGACTCCATGGTTTACTTGAATCTAAACGTGCCCCATTTAAGTATTCTTTTGAAGCAGATAAATTCATTCTCAAGTAGCCTTGGTTATAAGGATTTACTTCTATTCTTCTAGAAGGTGTTTCATAAATATAGTTATTATTTATTATTTTAAATTTAGCATCTAAAACATTATAAGGCGTCCACCATTGAGCCATTTGCCAAATAGGTATTTTTGAATATTTTGCTTTACCATCATAATCCAAATGCTTATAAACTTTTCTGTGGTTGATAGTTGGATTGATACCAAGTAAATGAAACCCTGTTTCAAAGGATGAATCTGTTAACAAATTTACTATTTTCATTAATTACCTACTTTCTAATAGCTTTAATTGAAATACCCCTAATTGTGGAAGCTACATCAAACGTCCCAGGCACTTCCCATCCAAAGTTCATATATCCTATTTGCATATTTTCAAAACGTGCGCCAACTAGTGCGTTGTTATTGACTGCATATATAAATGCTTCTTTTAAATAAGGCAATACATCGATTTCAATGTTATACGTTTTGTTCATTTGGATTTTTTCATCAAAATAATTTTTCGAGGACATTGAGTAAATTAATTTTCCTGTAGTACCAGCGGCTCCTTGATCTATATGAGCTGAGTGAGGAATAAAATCATTTCTATTGTCATAAATCGGAATACCAAACCAAAGGAAATCCCCATTTTGTCCAACATCTTCTGAACCTTCAGGAACTACATTTCTCAAAGTTAAGTACCATAATAACTGAGCAGCATGTTTTCCTGGATCATAATCGCTTCCCATTAAATTATTGACATGATGTATGGTAACTTCCATTTTCAACATCAAACTTGATAATTCAGACATTCCAACAGATTCATTGAAATCTTGTTCTATCAAAGCATGTGTCCATGGTTCATTTAATTTTCTTGGTCCATTTTCGTATTCTTTTAATCCAAACAATTCCATATATAGATATCCATTATCTTCAGGATTCATTTTCAATATTCTTGAAGGGGTTTCATATATATGAACATTATTAACTTCCTTATAGGTTGCATCAACAACATCATAAGGCGTCCACCATTGTGCCATATGCCATATTGGTCTTGAACTAGGCAGTGCTGTACCACCATAGTCTAAGTGTCTTTTAATTGTTCTACCATCCTCAACCGGACTAATTCCTAAAAGATTAAATCCTGTCGCAAATATTGGATCTTCAAGTAGTTCAACATTTTTGTCATCGTTATCATCATTATTGTCACTGTTTTCAGGCTTTTCACAACCACTTATAAATATTACCGATAATAATGTTAAAACAATTAAGCTCATTTTTTTCATTTAATAAACTCCTTATTAGGTGTAACTTTAAATGCTGATGCAAGTTTAATTAACTCTTCATCATTTATAGTTTTATAATTTGAATAATTATTAATAACCATGTACATCATTGCTGCTTTTTCTACTGTTTCAATCAAGCCAAAAGCACTGTCAACAGTTTCACCTGAAGCTACAACACCATGTAATGGCCACAAAACGATTTTATAGGTTTTAATTTTGTTTGCTGTATTTTTTCCGATTAATCCGTTCCCTGGTATTTCCCATGGAATTATCCCTATTCCTTCAGGAAAGATAATAATATTTTCTGTATTTAACCCCCATAAAGCTTTAGTAAAATTTTTTTCGTCTAAATCAACAACAGCACTCATAATGTTTAAATAAGTAGCATGGGTATGAATAATTACTCTATGGGTATCATCTACCTCTAACCTAGCTATATGAGATGATAAATGTGTACTTAATTCTGAGGTTGGAACTTCACCTTCTTTTAAACCCCATAAGATTTCTGCGTGTGTTCCACATTGAGAAATTCTTATGATACAACTATTGGCTTCGGGATTACCTTTAACGTTTCTAAAGTATTTCCCTGACCCAGTAACTAATACGTATTTTCCTGCTAATTTATGAGCATCTATTTGTAATTGATGAACTCGTCCTTTTTTAGATAAATCAAGATAAGGTGATAGTTCTTCTTCTAACAAAAGATAGGATACGTTTCCTGCATTTCGTTCATCCCAGCCGTTAAGATACATTCTATCAATAACATTAGAAAATTCCTGAATGAATTTAGATTCTAAAATATTTTTCATATTAGCGTTTTCCTTTCAATGAAACTTCATAAGCTTCTATCTCTTTTAGATAATCTAATCCAACAGGTTTATTATTTTTTAAACAAATATAATCATAGATTAATCCAAATGGTAAAGATTTTAATTCTTCTATATAAACTAGTCTTTTTGTATAATTCTGTTCTTGTTCAATCTGATGTAATAATTCTTTAGGTTCTAATAACGATTTAAGAAGTGCTTTTTGAGTGTTTCGTATTCCAATTACCCAAGCAGCTATTCTATTTATTGATGCATCAAAGTAATCCAAACCAATTGAGGTTTTATTCAGTAGTTCATCTCTTACTAATGCATCAGTAATATTTTGTAAATCATCATTAAAACTTACGACATGATCAGAATCCCATCTAACTGGTCTTGATACATGTAACATTAGATGGTCTGTAAAAAGCGAAATTGATGAAAGTTTATCACTTACTTGTTCAGTAGGATGAAAATGACCGGCATCTAAACAAACAGATAAATTGTTTTTCACTGCGTAAGTTAAATAGAATTCATGTGATCCAGTGGTATAAGATTCAGCGCCAATACCAAATAATTTTGATTCTAAAGTGTCAATCACATTTGGGTATTTAGTCTTATAAATTTGATCAAGGGACTCTTTTAACAATTTTCTAGGGTTCAATCTTGAATATGGTGTATCTTTATAGCCATCAGGAATCCATAAATTACATACACTTCTTGAGTTAAGTTCTTCCCCAAAATAATTAGATATTTTTCTAGATTGCTTTACATGACGTATCCAAAAGTTTCTAATATCCTCATCATTAGAAGATAATGTAAAACCAGTTGATGATAACGGGTGTGAAAACAAAGTTGGATTAAAATCAAGTTTAACATTGTTGTTTTTAGCCCATTGAACCCAAGATTCAAAATGAATAGGTTCAATTTCATCCAATCCAATTTTATCTTTAGTATCTAAATAGATAGCGTGTAAACTTAATCGATGATCAAATGGAACTAGTTTCAATACCTCTTCAATATCTTGTCTTAATTCTTTAATATTGTTCGCTTTAAAAGGATAATTTCCAGTAACGGATATACCTCCAGATAACGCTTGTTTATTATAAAATCCTTGAACATCATCACCTTGCCAACATTGAATAGAAATTGGAGTGTTTTTTAATGTTTCAATTGCTTTTTCCACATCAACGCCAAGTGATTCATATAATTGTTTAGCTTGATTATATCGTGTAATTACACTCATAAACATGTCCCTTTCATAAGTTTTATATATTTTTTATAAACCTCTGTTAAATCTTTTTTTGGCAAAAATTCTTTTTTTTCATTATTAATAAATAAACTTTTTACCGTTACATCTTCTATTTGGTTAATTGCTTGATGTAAAACAAAAGCATTTCCTAGCGACGTGGCTTCATTGTTACCTTCAATGACTTTAATTCCAGTAATATCTGCAGTCATTTGATTAATTAAACTGTTTGAAGCACCTCCGCCAATAATAAATATTTGATTAGTCTTATAATCAGTCAAATTATCAAGAGTTTCAATATGTTGCCTATATTTACAAACTAAGCTGTAATTAAATACGCTGATAAATTCTTCTAATTTATGAGGAACTTTCTGATTTGTTTTTCTACAATGAGTTTGTATTTTTTCGACAATATTCTCTCCAACTTCAAAATCGTTGTGATCAAGATCTATAATTGAATCAAAATCAAGCGTTTGTTCTATTAATCTGTCTAACTCATCATACTCTACCTTTACTTGATTAAATGCTTCTAAAATTAAATTTTTAATCCAAAAACCTGATATATTTTTTAAAAATCTTATTTTATTGTTAAATCCGATTTCATTAGTATATGATTTTTTGAAAGTATTATTATTTATTAATGGCTTATCCAACAATTTACCAATCAAACTCCAAGTCCCCGATGATATATAAGTGTCAGTTTTTGATAACTGTAAACTATGGACAGCTGAGGCTGTATCATGTGTGCACACAGCAATTACTGGTACTTCTTTCAAATTATATTTTTGAGCTATATGCGGTAAAATATTGCCATAAAATTCCCCTGGTTTAATAACTTCAGGAATCAATGAGGTTGGATAACCAAGTTTATTAACTTCATCAATAATTTCATGATTTATCGAATCATAAAATGAGGTCGTTGATAAATTTGTTAACTCCATTTTTATAATTCCAGTCAAATGATAAGCTATTAAATCTGGGATCATTAATAATTTATTTGCTTTAGATAGTATTTCTTTGTGATTAATTAGATCATCAACTATTTGATAAATTGTATTGAATCTTAAATGTTGTATACCTGTTTTTTTATATAATGATTCTCTACTAAAATACTTATTCGTAATAGATTCAATGTTTGCAGTTCTTAAATCTCGATAACTATATGGGTTTTGTATAAGTTTCCCAGTAAAATCAATGTAACCGTAATCGCACCCCCATGAATCTATACCAATAGCGCTAATTTCACTTTCATATTGAAATGCTTTAGTTAAACCTTCATAAATTTCATTCATAATATGAGTAAAACTCCAAAGCAAATGATTTTTTTCAGAATACGGTTTATTTTTAAAACGATGAACTTCATGGCTTTTTATTTCTTTGTCGAAAGAATATACGATGATTCTTCCAGAACTCGCACCAACATCAATCGTTATATAATGTTTAGTTACGTCCATAATGAACCCACTCTTTTTTAGCATCAATGACTAAGCCATTTTTTAATCGTGATTCTTCAGCATTAAAAGCAAGATAATGACTTTCTACAGCATTATTAATGTCAGTATTAAATGGCTGATTATCTCTGATTCCTCTAACAAAATCTATTAAAAGATTTTTATCACCGCCCGAATGATAACTTAAATCGGATGTGAGTAGAGCGATATTTATTTCATAGTTATCTTTTCCATATGGCATCACATGAATAATATTATCTTCTAGGTCTCCAACAATTTCTCCTAGAGTTCCTTTTATTTCAATTCTTCTATGCGTTGTTTTTGAAAATGCAGTCATTAAAAACGATGCGGTTGTGCCATTTTCATATTGCATATTAAGGACTTGATGATCAACTACATTATTGTCCATATCATAAACACATTTTCCATAATTCAAATTTCTATTAGACATTACTTTTAAAACATCCGTTTCCAGTGTAAAGAATGCCATCCAATCTTTATTTTTTTCATAAAAATTTATTGCGTTAAATGGGCATTCCACTTTACAATCTATACAATTTTTCGCTGCTCCTTTTGGCATATTCTCTTTTTTAAAATAAAAGAGTGAACCAAAAGATGACAAATATTCTACACGTTGTCCCATTAAATAGTTAATAATGTCGATATCATGACAACTTTTAGCAAGGATCATCGGGCTTGAAACATTAGAATTATGCCAATTACCTCTTACGTAACTATGTGCATAATGAAGATACCCCACATTTTCTGTTTGGTGTATTGAAGCAATCTGACCAATTAACTTGGAATCAATCACTTTTTTAATTTCTTGATAGAAAGGGGTATATCTTAATACGTGTGCAACAGCTATTTTTCTATTCAGTTTGTTGGCTTTTTCTTTAATTTTAAAAATATGTTCCTTTGTTAATGCGATTGGTTTTTCCAATAAAATGTCATATCCAACATCTAATGCCTTCATTGTATGTAGATAATGATCTTGATCCATAGTAGAAATAATTAAAATATCGGCTAATTTGCCTTTTGAAAAAAAATCATTTTCATTTTGGTAAATTTGACTTTCATTTAAATAATATTTGTTTTTAATCATGTCAAATTTATCTTGATTTTTCTCACATACAGCCACAAGTTCAACTTCATCTTTAAAATCTTTTGCTACATTAGAAAATACAATTCCTCTTTGTCCAAAACCTAGTACAGCCATTGTGATTTTATTCAATGTTAGCACCTCCATTAGTCATTACATATAATAATAACATTTTTATGTTGTAAACGATTTCAATTTCAACATGACTTTATCACTTTTGAACAATTAATGTCAAGTAATGAACGATATCTTGACAATTATTCATTAATATATTATTATTCATTCATAAACAGCCAAAACATGGAGGGTTCTTATGATACTGAATGATAGGCAAAAAAAAATATTTGAAATCATAAAAAAAGAAAAATCTGTGCCAAATAAATTAATTCAAAAACAATTATATATAAGTGAATCAACTTTGAGAAGAGATTTAATTAAACTGGAACAAAACGGAGTAATCGTTCGTACACACGGTAATTCTTCTTTAATCGAATCTTCTTCTACTGAATCATCCATATTAGTCAGAGTACAAACAAGAACAAAAGAAAAACATAAAATTGCTCTAAGCTGTTTACCATTGTTATCAAAAAATGAATCTTATTTTGTCGATTCAAGTTCTACAGCCGGGTATGTCTTATCTTTGATGACTGGATTACAAAATATTAAGATTATAACAAACGGACTTCATAATGCATCATTAATAACTAGTAATCCAAACGTTAATGCACAAGTCCATTTACCAGGAGGTATTATATACAGTAATACCAACTCTATTCTTGGAGCAACAACTGTAGAATACATTAAAAATTTTAATTGTAATGCCTTTATATTTTCATGTGGAGGGATATCTTTGTCGTCTGGTATAACCGAAGCTTCTTTAGAACAATCCCTTGTAAAAAAGCAAATGTTAAAAAACTCAAAAATTCACATACTTCTAGCTGATCAAACCAAATTCGATAAGATATTTTTATGTACTTCTTGTGATTTTGAAGATATCGATTATATTATTACAGATAAAATACCCAACGAGCATTATATTGAAGCATTCAATAAAGCTGGTGTTGAATTAATTATTGCAAAATAATATTCTTTTACTTTAATGTAATATAGAGTTAAGTAATCTAGTATGATGATTGGTAAACATTACACTAATAATAAAAACCATCGGTACCAACCGATGGTTTTACTATATTAATTCAAAATAATAGGATTCTAATAAATAATTCATTTTAGTACTAATCGCTAATCCATACAAATATTTTTTCATTGATTTAACGGTTAATGTACCTTGTTTAAGTTTCTCTAGCTTTTTTAGATAGATTTCTTTTTCTTTTGAATTGGTTTTAAAATAACCCCATACATGATCTATTGCATTGATTTGATTATTTATTGATAAAGGATGAGTAAAAGAGTTATCAATGATTCTATAAAATAACACCGGATCAAGATTCATCTTATCTTTTAACATCTCTCTAATTAGAAAGTATGTTTTTGGTGAGTATTCTAAAACATTATATTTATATTTTGCCCAAGCATTTTCTAAGTCTTGATTTTTTAGGTTCTTATTGGTACAATTTTTAATTTTTATTGCTGACACATTTTTATCTTTTACTTCAAGCATAATATCAATATCTTCTCTATCTATCAAGTTAAACCATTCTAAAAATGATTCTGGATTAATCGTTTTTGAATGGGCTCCAGGTTGTTTTAATGAATCTTGTTCAGAATAATGAATCTTTTGAATTCCGTCTGTTTTTTTGAACGTATTTTTACAAAAATTAATCCATTCTTGGTCTGTTTTATTGAGATTTGGCGGATTAATTTTATGATGTAAATTATCAAAAATAACAGGAATATTCGCTACTTCACTTATTTCTAAAACATCTAATATATGATAACTTCGTTCATCGTTTTCAATCACTAAACGTTTTTTTACATTTTCTGGTAACTGTAAATAATTTATGATAAAACGCTTTTTTGCGGTTAATTTATCACCATAAACACCACCAATATGCAAAATAATCTTAGATGAAGTTCCAGTTTTTAGAGCCTCTAATACCTTAGCATGATAAACAAGGTCTTTAATCGACCTATCAACAACACCTTCATCAGGCGAGTTTAAAACCGTGTATTGACCCGGATGCATCGAAACACGAATATTATATTTTTTAATCTTTTCTGCGATTAAATCAAACTTATCTTTGAATATTTCCCACCTTTTTAATGAATTAAGTGGGCTAGACCCAAACGGAATTAAATCACTGGAAATTCTAAACAACTTAATATTGTTTTTAATATTGTAGTCAATGATATTTTCTAATGATTCTAGGTTATATTGAATAATCTCGATGAGTTTATCATCGCTTAGATTATCTTTTCTGATTGTTTTATAATCATTATGATAAACACCAATCGATAAACAAGCAAATCCTACGTTCATGTTCTTTGTCTTTCAGTTAATACACCATCGGTTATTTCATACACCTTATCACAAAACTCTAACATTCTTTCATCATGAGTCACCATAATGGTAGCCTTCTTTTGTTCTTTTGTTTCTTTAGCCAAAAGTTTTACGACTTCATAAGCTTTTTTAGTATCTAAACTGGCTGTTGGTTCATCAGCAAAAATGACTGAAGGTTGATGATACAATGCTTTCGCAATTGCTGCTCTTTGTCTTTCACCCCCAGATAATGAATTAGGGTATTTATTTTTTAGTTTTTCAACGTCTAACTTTAAAAATAATTCGTTCATCCATGATTGATTTATCTTTGTTTTAGTGATTTTATTGTACAAAATCATTTGTTCTTTGATAGTCAAAAAAGGGATTAAATTAGATGCTTGTAAAATAAATCCAATACTATCTAATCTAATTTTTGATTTTTCCTGAACATCTAAATCACTAAAGGGTTTACCGTTTAATAGAACTCTCCCAGTGGTGGGTTTTTGAAGTCCGCCTAAAATAGTTAAGAAGGTTGATTTTCCTGATCCAGATGGACCAACGATAGCTATTAATTCGCCTTCGTAAGCAGTAAAGTTAGTTTCTTTTAAAGCTCTAATAATGTTGTCGCCTTGGATAAAATCTTTGGTAACGCCAATCATTTCTATTAATGGTTTCATATTAACCTCCAATCGCCTTTAATGGATCTATCTTCAAGACTGCATTGACTGAAAATAATGCTCCAAAGAAAGCAAACAAGAAAAACGCGAATGTAATTACTACATAGAATACAATGTTAACAGCGAATGGAACAATATCAGCTAAAAATATCCCAGTCAATAGCGTAAAAATTCCCCCAATTACTAATCCAATCAATACAAGAAAGAATGTTTGTAAAATAACAGACCCACCAATATAACTATTAGAGATACCTTGAGCTTTCATAACCCCGAACATGCTCGTCTTTTGAATCGTTAACACATAAATAAATATCCCTAATACAAACGCAACAATAATAATCAAGAAAACAATCATTGTTGTAAAAGTTAATACTTGTGCCGTATAACCTGGTAAAGTAGAAATGTAATCTTCCGTTTTATAAATTAATAAACCAGAATCACTTGAACCAAGACTACTTTCACCTCTAATGATGATTCCACTATATAAATCTGGTGGTGTTGGTGTATTATAACGATATTGTTGCCAAGTATCTAAACTCATATAGATAACTGGCGCTGTTTGATAAGTAGTTTTTTTAGAAAAACCAATAATTTCATAAGTTTGAGTACTACCAGACACCCCAAAGATATCACCAACTTGATAGCCTTCTTTTTGTAAATCTTCATCGGCAATAACTTGATTGCCTGTTAAAGTAAGATTTGATATTGGTTTAAGAAAACTACCATTATCAATCCCGAAAAAGAAAACATCAATTCGAGTATCTAAAATATTAGTCGCGGTAGGATCATTGATAACGCCTGGAAATAAACCTAATTTGGCTTTAGTACCTGTGGTGGTAACAGAATTATAATCTGCTTGATCCATAAATGACATCATTATAGTGTCATTAGCGTCAACAGTCATGATGATTTCATCTGAATTCCATTTTTCAATCGCGTTAGTATATGAAGATGCTAATCCATAAGCAAGTGAAGTCAAAAAGTAAACTAGATAACTAATTAAGACAATCACCGCAATAATTAAAGCAAACTTCAATTTTGAATATTTTAATTCTTTTAAGGCTAAAAACATTGGCTATTTCTCCTTCTTTTGTTGAGTCAGTAATAACTCAATATCTTTTGCGATTTTAGAAGGTTTTACACGTGGTGAATATCGTTTGATTACTCTGCCTTCTTGGTCAACTAAGAATTTTGTAAAATTCCATTTAATCTTTCTTGTCATAAATCCTTTTTGATGTCTTTTTAAATACGTGTACAAAATTGATTCATCTTGACCATTAACATTAATCTTTTGAAACCTTGGAAAAGTAGTTTCATATTTATCAACACAAAATTCATTAATGTCTTCGATTGATCCCGGTGCATCTTTACCAAATTGATTACATGGAAAATCTAACAACTCAAACCCTTGTTTATTAAATTGATCATACAATTTTTGTAGTCCTTCGTATTGTGGCGTAAAAAAACACTCAGTCGCAGTGTTAACAATAAGTAAAACTTTTCCTTTGTACTTTGATAATTCTACAACTTGATTATTAATGTCTTCAACTCTAATTTGATATAGATTCATAAACCCTCCTGATTATTTATAATATTTAAATTTATTACAAGATAATTATAAACTAAAAACAAGTTTTACACAAGTAAACACCTGATGCTAGTATAAATAAATTAATACTTATTAATTGGTCATATCTTTCATTAAAAAGGAATTCCATTTTATAACTTTGTTAATTTCCTGATTACATGTTTTCAAAGTTATTATATATTCATTGATTTTATTTTTGACAGCTTCTTCAAAAGAATCTATCCCATATTCTAAAACTGCACTCGTTAAGTCATAAAATACCATGCCAATTGCATGTGTCTTTACATGGATTGTAGACAAACCTTGGCCGATTGCATGAAGTTTTGTAATTACTCTAAGATTATCTGTTTCTTTTGCCATATGATGTACTTCTAATATGGCTTTTTTTGCAAGTTGCATCTTGATATCACCTTTAGCCCACTTCTCACATAGAATGATAGCTTGACCAACTCTATTATCAGTATCAAAATAATGCCTAATAGAACTATGTATTTCTCTAACCATTTTAAGTGCCCATAAAACCATTGTACGGTGATTCATAGACGCAATTAAATTAAGTAAAGGCTTCAAACATTCACTGTTTTGGTTAAAGAAAATTTTATTATTATTTCTTATTTTAATTCTAACATCACTAAAGCTATCCGAGTTCATCATAAAATACCTCTACTATTTCTTTACTTAATCATATCACATTTTATTTATCTATAAATGAATGTTTTAAATTATCATAATCAACTAACCATTTCTTCAATATAGTCTCTTTTTATCAATAGAATTTCTATCAATAATAAGACTATAACCAAGGTTAAAACAATCCGTTTTGTTGTTAACTTTAAAGTATTCTTCAAAGTATGATTTCTTGTTCTTGGTTTTTCTAAATCTTAAATGTATACTTTTTTGATATTGTTTGTTACAATTGAACTCGAGGTTTTTATAATGAATAAATTAAAAAAGCATTTTGGCGATAAAGCCTTTTACAAAATGGCATTTGCTATTATTATCCCAGTTGTCATTCAACAATTGATATTAAACTTAGCTGGCCTCATAGATACATTCATGATAAATGGGTTTTCACAAACCGCCTATACAGGTGTATCAACCGCTAACAGGTTCATGTTTATCATAAACTTTTTTTGGATTGGATTGACAGCAGGAATAAGTGTATTTGTAGCACAATATTATGGGGCTAAAAACAAAAAAGGTATTTTAGGCACATTTCAATTAGGATTAATCTTAGCAATATTATTTGGGTTAATATCAAGTGGTTTAATTTACTACTTCGGTCCTAAAGTGATTAAGATGTTTCTACCTACAACTGATCCCGAACAACTAGAGGCAGTAACTTTTGGGGTCCAATATATTAAAATCATTGGTTATGGTGCTATTATTTTTTTAACTTCTTTTATGATATCAACCTTCTTTAGATCAATTGGAAGAGCAAAAGCTCCCTTGATTGCAGGGATAGTTGGCATTGTTGTGAATATGGCTTTAAACATGATACTAATTTATGGTTATTTGGGTTTTCCAGCAATGGGAGCCATCGGTGCCGCTTGGGCTACAGTGATATCTAAGATGGCTGAACTGGTTGTTTTATTAATTATTGCTATATTTTATAGTAAAGAAAATTATGCTAAAGAAATATTTAAAAAATACTTAATTACAAAACGTTTAGTAAAAATGTATATTTTAAAGGGTGGACCTATTATCGTTAATGAAATTTTATGGTCGATTGCGATGGTTCTTTATGCAATGTTTATTACCAGTGGGGTTTATGAATGGGTAATAGCTTATGGATATTCTCAAAACGCCACAGATATCTTTTTTGTATATTATTCTGGAATGGCAACTGCCACTGGGGTGATACTTGGCCAAGCGCTTGGTGAAGGTTCTTTTGAAAAGGCAAAAGATTACTTAGCTAAGTTGCGTGGGATTATGTTGACGACAAACCTCATAATTATGATATTGATCGTCGGTCTATCACCAGTCATGTTACTTATATTTACACCTGTTAATTCACTGTATTGGTTAGCTTATCAAATCATTTTAATTAATGTAGGATTTATCGCCATATACGGCTATAACGCTATGAGTTATTACGCATTAAGAGCGGGTGGTGATTCAGTTAGAACATTCTTACTCGATCAACTTCCAACCTACTTAGTAGGCTTACCTGCAGTCATCTTATTAAGCACCTATAGAAATGAACTGGGAATCAACATCCTAATCATATTTTTAGCAAGCAAATCAACCGATATTGTAAAACTCATTTTCTCTATACACATTATTAAGAAAGGTACCTGGTTAAATAATTTAACGATTGATGATGTAGAACATAAAGCAGTATAAAACTGTTTCAAATACTATGACTAGGAGTTATCTCTTAGTCTTTTATTTTTAATTACTATTAAATAACCTTAAATACTTAATAAACGTTTAACTATTCACCAATTTCCACCCGGGTGGGAACTAAACCCACAAAAAAAGCTGCGAGGTCGTAAAACCCGGCAGCTTTTCTATTATTACAGTGTTAATTTTTGACGCTTACAAAAAAAGGTTCGATAACTATCTATCAAACCTACGCACTCATTATATATTGGGCTATCATGTTAATACAATTCAATACTTCTAATCTAAATTTGCACATCACTAAAATAATGGTTTTGTTAAACCTTTTTATTATTAGTTCTATATCCTATCTTTAATCTAAACAAATATATTATTTTCTTATTTGAAACTTCATATACGCTCATTATCGGATAAATTATTTTACTCTAAATATATTTTTTTGATAGTTTAATATTTGTTTTTCTATGTCATTTCTAGCATATCCCAAGGTTGCTTGAGAATTTTCAAAAGCACCTGTAAGATCTACTTCGACTGAGCTTATGTTAAATGAACTTAAATCAATTATTCTTACTTCTGATAATGCAAACATATATCTCATATCTGTTACTTGACTAGTATCAAATGAACTTAAATTTATCGTAGTCGCTTTAGAATCATAAAACATACCATACATATTAGTTACTTTACTTGTATTGAATGAACTTAAATCTAACATAGACGCATTAGAACCTGCGAACATAGAGTTTGTTAAACGAACATTTGATGTATCAAATGAACTAACGTCTAGTACCAATGCCTTTGTAAGTGCAAACATAGCTTCCATATAAACAACTTGACTTGTATTAAATGAGCTAACATCTAATGTAGTAGCTAGCGTGTTCGAAAACATCCTTCCCATATCAATCACTTGACTTGTGTCAAACGAACTAACATCTATTGTGGTAGCCATTGAGTTCCAGAACATTTCACCCATACCAGTCACTTGGCTTGTATCAAATGAACTAACATCTAGTGTAGGGGCTACTGTGTCAGAAAACATTCCAAACATAGTAGTTACTTTACTTGTATCAAAAGAGCTAACATCTAAGATAGTTGCCTTTGACTTAAAAAACATTTTACTCATGTCTTCAACATTACTTGTATCAAATCCACTTAAATCTAAAGTTAACGCTTCTGAATACGCAAACATCCAGTCCATATTAGTCACACTGCTTGTATCAAATGAACTGAAATCTAAAACTGTAGCTTTTGATCTCAAAAACATTCCACTCATATCTGTCACTTTGCTAGTATCCAACGAACTAAGATCTAATGTAGAAGTTCGTGCATTAGAAAACATTCCACTCATGTCTGTCACATTGGGAGTCATTAAGTATTTGAGTTCTAGAGTTTCTGAAATGTTTTCGTAAAACAAGTTTTTAATGCTAGTTATATTCTCCGGGGTTTCAAAGGCAACACCCTTTACATTCTTATGATATTTAAACATATATGTATTATAATCTTTCGCTAATGATGTGACTTTTACCCCTTTGATGTATGTAGGAACAATGACATAATCAGCATCTCCGATGTAAAGAAATTCGCCATCAAAATCTCCTTCAAAATCATCATCTGTAGCTAATTGATATCTCTCAGGATAATTTTTTTTATATGTTGCTGTATAAATTTGGTCACCAGTTATCTCACTAATTTCTGGACTCCAGCCATTAAATTCGTATGAATATTCGTCATCACTTTCTTTTATTGGCATATTATCATCATAGATAGGCATGGAACCTTTTAGAACTTTACTATCTACTTTTAAAATGGTTCCATCATAATTTTTCCACGTAATAGTATAATACTCATTATTGTCAACAACTTCTTCAGTGTACATTGCAATATATACTTGATCACTGATAACTTCACTTATTTCTGGACTCCATCCTTCAAAGGAATATTTGTATTCATCAGTTTCTGGTCTTACTGGTATATTGCCATCAAATTTAGGAAAATCACCTTTTAAAACATCTTTATCTATTTCCAATACTAATCCATCATAATTTTTCCATGTTACTGTGTAAGTTTCTTCTTTTTCAGAACAGGCAGTTAACATAAAGAATATAGATAGAAAAAAAAACAACCCAAAAATAATCTTTTTAAATTTCATAGTCACTTCCTCATTTCAATAAATTTTATTTCTAATTATTATTGTTTTAATTATAGCATATTATATTGTTTTTTTGTGTTAATTATAATTAGTAAAAACAGTCTATTAATAAAGTGTAGCAAATTACCTTTAGCTTCTACATGCTTTTAATTCCACATGATAATACTTTTTTAACATCATATCGTGTCAATGGCTACATAGTCATGTAATTAATTAAATGTAAATTTCAAGTAACCAATGAATTTAAACTTTCTTTTTCTGTTGTAGCATTATTGCAAACTTAATAAGAGAGGGCTGCTCCCTTATCAGCAGGAAAAAAAGATTTGATACGAGGGCGATTAGTAAATCGCTTTATTGTATCAAAGTAAACGTCAAAAATTAACACTCTATTAAGTTAGGGTGTTTTTTTGTACTCTATAATCAAGAAAGAGGTAACAAAACCGATGGGAAAATTTTACACAGACAAAGAAAGATTTGAAACCGTAAAACACTTTAAAGCAAGCGGCATGAGCCAAAGCGATTATTCGAAGAAATACGGATATGCAAGAACGACGTTAAGGGATTGGGTAGCAGCATACAATCATATAAATGGGGACTTTATCAGGGTAGATAATATAGGGACTACCGCAAGTGTAATAGAGGGCGAAAATGTGAGGATAAACGTACTTGACAAGGAAGAGATAATCAGAAAATCAACACATTTTTCAAGATTTGATCATTCGGTAGTGGTAATAGAAAGTCGGGGGATAAAAATAACGACATCCTTAGCTCAAGCGTTAGAAATATTAAAACGGATTTATGATTGATTACCGACAAGTAAAAAGAATCTATTTTTACACAGAGCCACTAGACATGAGGAATGGGATGAGAAGTATCCAAACATTACTCGCATACAATTTTAGTCCAATAGAAACGATATACACCCTATTCGTATTCTGTTCAAAGAATAAAAAGACAGTAAAGATCTATTATGAAAACGAATATGGGGCATGGTTATTAATCAATAAGTTAAATTATACGAAATTCCAATGGCCGAAACAGATTAACGGGAAGGGGTGTCAAACAGAGGATTTAAAGTTATTACTAAAAGGTTTAAAAGTGATGGAAGAACGGGTAAAAGAAATCAGTTACTAAAAATTTACTATATATTATAAATAATATATAGTAAAAGGTAAAAAAGTATGATATAATAGGCCCATGAACATAAATGAAGCCTTAAGTAGGATAAAACAATTAGAAAAAGGAAATAAGCAACTTAAATGTCTCAAAGTATCTCGAATATGTCTTAAACAATATACAAACTAAACCCCTAGAAGATTTACTGCCCTACAGTGATACTATTCCAAGAAGTTTGGTGAATGAGTAATCAACACTCCAATTTCCGCCTATAGGGGAGTACACCCGCCAATAAAAAACCACCAGCGGTTTTAATCTGGTGGTTCTTTTTTTCATAATAGGTGTTAATTTTTGACGTTTGCAAAAAAGGGCTAAAAAAGCCCCTTTTTACTATAAAAGTGCATAAAAAAATGGCATCTGCCGACTGACAAATGCAATTATCTTTGTGGCGGAGAATAAGGGATTTGAACCCTTGCGACTGTTACATCCTACGAGCTTTCCAAGCCCGCCCCTTCAACCTCTTGGGTAATTCTCCATATAAATGGCTAGTTTTTATCTAGCCATTAGTTATTATACTATATTTTTAAATCTCCTGGTTGTATTAGACCCTTTTTTCTAAATATTATGTCTATTATCCACACTAATATAATTGGTAAAGCTATTTGGAGTATACCAATTGATAAGAACGCTTGAACATTATAACCCATTGCCTCAAAAGTTGCAATCTGTCCAACCAAACCGCTCGTTCCCATCCCTGATCCAATTGGATTGGTTTGTGTCTTAAACACTAAGGTTGCTAAAGGTCCTAATATGGCTGAAACGATAATGGTTGGTAACCATATAATTGGTTTTTTAAGGATGTTCTTAAATTGTAACATACTGGTGCCAATCGCGACACTTATGACCGTACCAATATTATTATCTTTACGGCTCATTATCGCAAAACCTAACATTTGTACCGAACAACCCACAACTGCAGCACCACCAGCGATATCGCCTAAACTAATTGAAATTGCGATTGCAGCACTACTAATTGGCATCGTTAAGAACATTCCCATTAACACTGAAATAATGATTCCCATAATGAATGGTTGATAAGCGGTGGCACTTTGAATGAAGTTACCTAACATCTCCATAAATGATTTAATTGGCATTCCTAATAAAAACGCAACTAGGTAAGCTACAACACCACCAACTAATGGCACTAATATTATATCAATCGGTGTTTTCTTCTTTAATAAATATTTAAAGACTAAATAAACCCCTATCACACAAAAATAGGCCACCATTGGATCATTTAAAGGATTACCAGTACCATATCTAAATGATGTCCCTATCGCACCAGCAAGTGCGGCAGCAACTAGTTTTAATCCTTCTAGTTTTAACATGTAGGCAATTCCAATCCCAATCCCAACACCCATTAATGATTTTAAGATATTAGCCAGTTGGATAATATACTCACTCAATGTGATTGCGCCAGGAATATTACCGATAAGTATCCCTATTTGTTGGATAATTACTCCAATAATTAGGGTAGCGAATAAACCAAATGCCATTCCATTAAAAGTAATAACTAAAAAGTCGAGAAGTTTTTTTCCGACTATTTTTAATTTAGTTTTTCTTTCTGAATCTCTTTGATTTAAATCATTGTTTTTGATGTTTTCTGCCATATGTTTCCCCAATCATACTAACGCTTTTTAAAAATGTTACTAAATGGTCATTAAATAACCTTGGATTGTCTAAAAAGACAACTTGTTTGGTATTATTATACCCCTCTAGCGTCGTAAGTGGTACTTTTTGCTCATATTGAATTGAAGCATCTTTAATAATATCTAAGTCAAACTCTCCACAAACCGTGTAAGTAGGGTAAAACTTAACTTGTTTTCCCATCTTGTAAAACCGTTTTAAACCTTTTTTAGATAAAACACTCTTACGCTTAAAACCTTTCATGGTTTT
This sequence comes from uncultured Acholeplasmataceae bacterium, assembly GCA_964600625.1. GTDB lineage: Bacteria > Bacillota_I > Bacilli_A > Acholeplasmatales > Acholeplasmataceae > DUQW01. The sequence goes on along the minus strand of CAZRJV010000002.1, from coordinate 4,468 downwards.
CTCGAATTTATCTCTACCAGAATTAGTTAAACTACTTTTATCAATATAATATTTTTTATAGTTTTTAAATGAAAACAACCATAAAAACAAATGTTTTAGTTTAGTTTTTCTTAACTCCCCATTGACTGCTTTATAGGATTCATGGAATATAGAAAATGTGGATATGGCAACCAAACTTAAAAGCCTGTCTGGAAAGATTTGTCCAAACCCTTGAGAGACAATAGCGCCTTCTGATATCCCAACAATATGAGTCTTTAATATTTCTTCTCGGTCAAGAATAACCTTAATTATTTCTGGCATGTCTTCAAATGTCACACTACTTGTCACACCACTTTTACCATGTCCTGGCATATCAATAATAATGAGTTGATAATCTCTTTTCAGGGCAATAATAAGGCTGTCAAAAATTAATCCACTTGACGCATATGGATGTAGTAAAACGATAGTTTCTTTTAAAGGATTTTCATACATTAAATAGTAAATACCGCAATCCTTAAATCGGATAGTTTGATCAGTCATAATATCACGCCTCTAGGATTAGTATATCATAAATCGTGAAGTAAAAAAACGCATTTTTCGTAATATCTTAAGACTTCACTGTTTATAAATTAATCTGATTTAAACCATTATATAAAACAAAACAGTTTAATTTATCTTAAAGTTTTTAAAGCTTGTGACCATGATTCTACTTGATTTGTGATCAGTTCTAAATTCTTTTGATGAATAGCTAAAGGTTTAAAGCCGTTTTGATCATAATCATGGAATATACTTATTAACATATGGGCTTGAACTGTCGCAACCTGCATTTGTGCTAATACGTTTCTCAAATGTTCGGCAGATCTGGCACCACCAGCAGCTCCATATGAGACAATACCAGCTGCTTTATTGTGAAAAACATCTTGTGTCCAGCTTATTGCATTGGTTAATGCGGCTGGGATTGTGTGATTATACTCTGCTAAGACAAAAATAAAACCATCCAATTGGTTAATTTTGTCATTGAATGCTTTAACGCCATTCATATTTGACTCATCACCAAAGAGTGGTAAATTATAATCATTTAAATCTACAATTTCGTAAGTTGCACTACGATTTGAATCTGTATATGCTTTGAACCATTTCGCAATATCAACTGACTTACGCATCGGTCTAGTCGTGGATAAAATTATCCCAATTCTTAAATTTGACATCAATTAAAAGTCCTCCGTTTCATATTTATTATAGCAATAATAATAAATATTAATAGTGTTATGCTTTCTATTAATATTAAGGCACTATAAAGAGCCAATTCTGTTGGAGAACCGGTTCAACATGCTATCGATTTGTGTTTCTTTCTTTCGACTTGACCAATTTATTACGGCGGTATCTAATATCGATGCATTTTTAGCTCCTAAAAATGTCTTCATCTTTTTAATCGCTCGGTTACCACCCATCCATGGTTTAGGTAAGCCTTCGGTAACATAGGCAAAAAACTTAATATTTTCTATATCACTAATTTGTTTTAAATAAGCCGTCATGACTGGTGATAGCGAAAAGGCTCTAACAGGGGCACCAAAGATAATAACATCATAATCATTAAGATCTGGAATATGCGTTAGTAAAACCGGTCTATTCGATTTTGGGTCTTCATTGGCATCAATAATTTGATCCATATGAACCCTGTGCCCTTGAACTTCAAGATGGACTTTTAATCTGGTTCCCACACTTAATGTATTCCCACTAAAAGAATGGATTAGTAAACCTATTTTCATATTATCACTACCTCTATAATCATTTTACCGCTTTTGACACTAAAATATATCATTTTACATAAATAAGTAACTTTTATTTAAGTTAGTACATCTATTTTCATGAAATATTTAATATTATTTAAAGTAGTTTTTTTGTTTTAATCTATTTAATTTATTCCCGCTTTATAATACTCTAAAAAAACATCTAAGACTAATTGTCCCCCTTTTTGATTTGGGTGAATTCCATCTTTACACATATAAGTTAAATAGGATCTAGTCGACAAGAAAGCACTTCTAACATCCACTAATTCAACTTTTTTTAAATTTGCGACTTCTGCGATGACATTAGAATATCTAGATTGGTGTCTCGTAATCTGTTCAATGTCCCCTAGAAATTCTAAAATATTATCTCCATTAGCTATATCCCTTCGAATCCAATCATAATAAAGCTTAGAATGAATTGGCGGCAAATTCATTAAAATTGGTTTGATATTCTTTTGTTGTAAGATATCAATCATTTCAATTAATGTATTTTTAAATTCATTTAACGGCGTTTTGGGTTGATGATTACATTGAGGATTGTTGGCAACTTCTTGCCAATTAAAATCGCAATCATTCCCACCAAATTCAATCAATACCGCAAACATATCATCATGTGTGTCCAAATACTTTTCTAATTTCTTTTTACCATAACCAATAACAGCGCCCATCTTTGCGTTATTGTCAATTTTAATATTTAATTTATCTTCAATAAATTCCCAATCGATATGATCTGAAAATTTATATTTTCCATTTTCTTCATCGATGATGACCCCTCTTAATATAGAGTCTCCAAATATTGCCACATTTCTTTTCATAATTCTCACTTCCTTAACTGATATGATACCCCATAATATTCATTAGGTTTCTCTACAGATAAGTTTTAGGACTCAACAGTTTAAAGTCAGTCTCGTAGAACTTAAAATAGGTAACTCTACGATTAGTAGAATTCATGATTTTCTTGCAAGAGGTGGCCTTTAATGTTAAAATTGGTTTATGAACGAAATAAATATAAAGAATGTAGTAGCGAAGAATATTACCTACTACCGAAAAAAACTAAATATGACACAATTAGAACTAGCACAAAAACTAGATTACTCTGACAAAGCGATTTCAAAATGGGAAAGAGCTGAAGCCATTCCTGATATTACGGTTTTAAAGAAACTGGCTGATATTTTTGGAATAACCGTTGATGATTTAGTAAATCAGGTAGAACCTGTAAAACCTAAAAAACCAGTATTCTATAAAAACCGGCTGATTATTACTTTATTATCGGTGGCTCTAGTATGGTTATTGGCTACCGTTTGTTTTGCCTTAGGTAAAATATTTGTTTCGGAATTTGAGTATTTCTGGCTTGCTTTTATTTATGCGATTCCGGCTTCATTTATTGTTTTACTGATCTTTAATGCCTTATGGGGTAAATTCTATTACACACTAATCATTAGTAGTTTATTGTTATGGAGTTTAGCTTTAACTATCTTCATCTCCATATCTGTACAAAATATCTATCTTGTCTTCATCATCGCTATTCCAATTCAAATCATCTTTATATTTTGGTATTTCCTAAAACGAAATAAGCCTAACTAACAAAAAAACAGGTTACCCTGTTTTTTTTAATTCACCTATTCTACTTTTACAAAAATGGCAAATAATGCCACAGGCACTTTATCCCCTTTAATAGTCAATTCCCTATGAACCGCTTTTTCTAAGTCAATGTTCATCACTTTTAACTTAGTGCCCTCTTCCATTTCTAAAATGGAATTAATTTTGACTGTTTTTGTGATAAATTGATCGTCTAGCTTAACCAAAACTTGGTTTTGTTCTTTAAACCCTCGAAAAGAGGTATTTGTCCCAACAACCTTAAATTTTACTGTCTGTTTCTTATAAGTTTCTTTAAATGCTTCACTTTGGTTAATCTTTTGGATTTGTTTATCCGTCCAAGCTAAGCCTTGTCTAGCGGCATCAGAGATATCTTTACCTAATTCTTTAAAGAATGAACCAACCTTATCTTTCTTTGATTCTTTAGATTGATTATCCGCATTTCCTTCTTTTTCATCAACAACTTCGGCTTCAATTACTTTTTGTTCTTTTTCAGTCATGGTAACCCTCCCTTTTATCGTTACCTTAATCTTACCATTTTAGTGGTAATAATTCAAGAAACTATCCTATTAATCAATTCATGAAAAAACCATACTTCAACTGAAATATGGTCATTTATTAAATTACTAGTGATTAAAAGAATTTCGCTCTCGCTTGTTCTTTAGTTTCTCTGGATGCTGAGAATGGGATTCTTGTTGTATAACCAGCTTTTGCTGCAACAATCATCTTTGTTGGCCATCTATAAATGTCTGTATTCCATTTTAAGACAGTATCATTATAAACTTCTCTAGCAGCAGTGATTTCTCTTTGTAAATAAGAGTTTTGTTGCATTGCATCCGCTAAAGTTTGGTGTGCCTTTAAATCTGGATAAGCTTCAAAAGCAACATTAATACTACGCATAGCGGCATCAAGTTCACCAGCGACTTGGTTACGGTTCGTATCATCGGGATGAACCCCACCACGGTATGCTGCAACGGTCTTCATAACATCTTTATCTAAGTCAACACTCTTTTCAACAATGCCCACTGCGTTTTGTAGAATTTGAACACGTTGTTCTAGATAGTTGTCAATTTGTGATGCGTTATGTTGCACACGTTGTTCAA
>CAZRJV010000001.1:41922-53606 GCA_964600625.1 uncultured Acholeplasmataceae bacterium | reverse complement strand
CCTCTATTTTATTAGGAACAACCACATTTTCTTGGTTCCCTATATAACGTAGAATTTTCACTTCTTCATTAACTATTTCATATTCAAAGTTTGCGATTGGTTCGACCCACTCAGCAACAAGAATAATGTCTTTGCTCTCTAAAAAAGTAAAAGGTAGGCTTACCCTTTTGTCGTTTAATACCCAACCTTGAAAAATAGAATCTTCTTTTGTTGGACTTGGCAAGGTTTTAATAATTTCTCCGTAACGAACTGTAATTTTCTCTATTTCGTTACCCCCATCTGAACTAAAACTAATTTTGCGTATTTCTCCTTGCCATGTAGCTACAACCTCTGTATCTTCTTTAAGATATAATTGATCTATAGTTTTTTCTTTTAATAACCAACCGGTAAACTCATAGTTTTCTTTTGTTGGACTTGGTAAAACTATTAGAGTATTGTATTCTTTTGTTAGGGGCTCAATTTGTTCTCCGCCGTCAACATTAAATGTTAATTTAAAAGTATGAACATCATAAAGAGCTTTTATTGTTAATTCTTGTTTTACCTCTGTATATTCTTGATCCCAACCAACAAAATCATATCCCTCTCTTGTTGGTTCTTCTGGGGCTGTTGCGTCTTCCCCATAAAAAACCGTTTCTTCTTTTAAAATAGAATCGTCAATGTCTTTGAAAACAACTTTATATTGGTTAACTGATTCTTCGTATTGGGCAATATATTCTCTTGGACCATCTATAACGTCAACACTGGGGCTCCAACCGGTAAAAGTATATGTGTATTTTTCCGTCTGTGGTTTAACAGGAACCTTTTCATTAAACACTGGAGTCTCACCGTGGGCAACTTCTTCAGATTTTATAACTGAACCATCATAGTTCTTCCAAAGAACTTCATAGGTTTTTATTGACTCTTTAAATTGCGCTACATATTCAGCGGGTCCACTAACAGTACCAATATTGGGGGTCCAACCATTAAAAACATAGACTATTATCCCAGATTCCGCTTTTTTGGGTTCTATTCCATTATAAACAGGTGTTGTTCCCCAGGAAACATCATTATCTTGTTTTAAAATTGAACCATCATAATTTTTCCAAACTATCGTGTATGTATGAATTTTATAAATTGGCATAATGATTAAATCTGTTTTAACTACATCAAAATTTTGATTCCAACCGATAAAATCATGTCCTTCCCTTGTTGGCTCTTCTGGGGGTGTTGCACTTTTACCATGGATAACATTCTCTTCTTTTAAAACATCACCTTGATGATTTTTCCAAATTATTTTGTGTGTCTTAACTTCATAAATTGCAGTTATCGTTAAATTTGATTGAACTTTTGTGAATTTTTGATCCCAACCAACAAAATCATATCCCTCTCTTTTTGGTTCTTCTGGGGGTGTTGCATTTTTGCCATGAATAACATTCTCTTCTTTTAAAATGGTATCATCATAGTCTTTAAAAACAACATTATAAACGGATTTGTTACCACAAGATGATAAAATAGCCGTTATAAGCGCCAAAAAAACAAGCACTAATACTCGTTTCTTAACTTCCATTTTTATTTCCTCCTTCGAAAAATGTTTGAAAAAATCTATTGTTATTGTAAATGTAACTTATGAGTTAATTGCTTGTAACAATAAACCCTATATAACTTTAATAGTCTTTTAGCGTCTCTTTTATACTTTAAAATAGGTAATAAAACTATTTAAATAACAAAAAGTATACTTATAATAAGTATACCTGCTCATTTGTATTTATTCAATGACAAATCTGTCCGTTTTTTATCTTAATCTATAAGATTAATATGAGATAAAGTCTTTCTATTTTTTGTTTCTTTAATTAAAAAATCTTGATAATCAATATCAAATGTTTTTTTAAAGGTTGTAATAACTTTTTGTATTTGTTGATTTCCATATCTAGATAAACTATAAATTGCATGTTTATATAGCTTATTGTTTAAATTTTCTTTTTCCTTATTGATTTTAGCTTTAAAAGCTTCATAAAATGCATAATTCATCAGTGCGTCTCGGAAGTAAAAATGATCAAAAATCACTTTAGCATGATCTAAAAATTGTTCATATTGTTCTTTAGTGGTAGTTTTTTTTCTAATTAAAAGTTGGATAACTCTATCTAAGGCGAGATAATAATACAACGCATTTATTCTAAAATCTATTCCCATTACTATATCAATTACTTCATTAAGCGTAATATAATCATTTTTTGGTTTTATTTCTAGTAAACTTAAATAAATCGACATTAGCCTAATGTCCATTTTAGAGTGATTTTTGGTTTTTTCTAATAATTCTATTAACTTCCTTTCATATTCTTCATTATTTATAATCCCAACATCATATTCATATTTTAGAATAAAGCTTTTTAAACTGTAAAAATCAATGTCTTCTTTGGGATTTAAATTCAAAACTCTTTGATAAATCGGAATAATATCATGATGTGAATGAAAATGAACCCGAAAAATAAAAGCGGCAGTTCCATTATTTTCTGCTCGAAAATGAATTCCATAGATTGTCAGTGCTGTTAACTCTAAATTTAATCTATCTAAAAGTTTTGTAAACACAGTAATATTTATTGGTGACATATCTTTTAAATATCTATAATAAGTACGAACAGAGATAATATTTTCGCATAAATCTTCAACACTTACTTTTCTTTCAACTCGTATTTCTTCCAAAATTGAAAAATAATCTTTATAAGTAATCATTATTAATCAACCCCTCATATAACTCTAAGTTTAACATTTTTTCGTCTTCTATTTGTTTTAAAAATAATTCATAATCAGATTTTATTACTTTAAATGTCTTATTTTTAGCTATCTCATCCCCTTCTAATGAAAATAGCGCTGAAAGATAGTAAAACACATATAGATCGCGATCAGCTAAATTCATTTTATTGGCGTAACCATATAAAATTTCTAAAATGGCTATATTATAAAAATCTATTCTTGCTCTTCGATCAAAATCTAAGGCCTTCGTTGTTGCAACTGCGATTAGATTTTTGAGATTATCATCAACTGAATCAAAACTAGTTAAAATTCTTAAGAACATTGTGTGGGCTAAATATAATGATATTTCATTTTGAATAAAAAAGGTCCTCCTTTTCTCTTTTATTAAAAAATCAATCAAAAATTGTTTGATTTTTTCCAATTCTGATTTTTCTGCAACCAAAGAATACATGTCAATCGCACCGATAATATCGTCAGTATAGATGTGTCTATTTAAAAGAGTACTTAAGTTAATTATCTGTTTTAAATCCCTTCTTGCGGTTCTTATATTTATTTCCTTTAATTGCCATTTCAAAATGATGACCGCAGCTGGCACTGCGGTTTCAGAAAGATATGTATAGAGAGGTTTTCCTTTAATTTTTTCTGAATATATTTGCTTTGCCTTTTGGTAATCTTTTTTCGTTACAAACTCAAAAAAAGTTATCTCATAACCGTAGTTAACAAGATTAACATTTTGAACATAATAAGAAAAATCAGCTAACGATAAATGCATTTTTTCTAAAAGTTTTGTTAAAATGATTGAACTCATTTTGATTTCGCCTGTTAGATATCTAGAATAATTTCTTCTTGAAACAACTCCGGTTGTAAACTCTTCTAAAGTTAACCCTCTTTGTTCTCTTAGTCCATCCAACAATTTTATTATATCCAAATCTAAAGACACAAACAACACCCCCATTATAACTCACTATAAATTTAACACATTTTTATTGATTAATCAACGGAGATTTCAATTGTTTTATATAAACATGAATATAAAAAAGAAAAACTATGATGGTAATGCTTTAAGCTTTTGTTGTTTTAAGTGAAAGAACAGACTTTATAAATACTTAAAGCATAAAAACTTTTACGAACCCTATATTCAAACGTTGTTGTTCCTTATTTTGCACTTTACATTATTGTTTGTACAATATAAGGATTAAAATATTAATTTTTGGTCTTAAAGCGCGAAAAAATTCCTATTAATTCCTTGATAAGTATTAGTAAAAATTTTTACTTATTATTCTAGATTGTGAAAAATAGATTGAAAATCATCTAGCTTTTCTAACATCATAATTAACTTGTCAAACACCTCTTGATTTTCTCTATCTTTAATTCTTAAGTAAAACCGAGTTACTTTTATGTTAATTAAGGTTTTAAACAACCAATTGGAACAATCCAGATTCCATCTTCATTTTTATAAGCATATTCTGTTGCCGTCAAAATCATTAAAAATGATGGTTCATTCATGCTTTTGGTGTCTATTTTGTCTTTTAATTTTAATAAGTTTTTTGTAGCACTTGGAATTTCATATCCTCCCATTTTCACTTCAATCGCTCCCCATCTACCGTCATTTAGACGAATGATTGCGTCTACCTCTAAACCTGTGTTGTCATGGTAATGAAACACCTTTCCCTTTAATAAATCAGCATAAACTCTTAAATCTCTGATACACATTGACTCAAAGAAAAATCCACATGTTTGTAAGTCATTAAGCAAATCTTCTGGTGACATATTAAGGGCAGCTGTGGCTATAGAAGGATCAACAAAATGTCTTGTTGGTGAGACTCTCGCTGTAGCTTTACTTCTAAAATTTGGATTCCAAGCTTCTAACTCTTCAATAACAAACAATTTTTTAAAAGCCTCAATATAATCTACCAACGCATCCATTTTCATTAACTGGGATTGTTCGTTTTTATTCATATCCGCAAGTATTGTTGTATTTGGAACCGCTGTTCCGATATGTCTTGAATACGATTTTAGTAACGCTTGAGATTTTATTGATGATCTGTTTACACCGTCTACATCAATAATATCTCTAGTTGTTATTGCCTCATAATAATCAATTGCTTGTTGTAGTGCTACTTCACCTTCATTTAAGACGGCTAGAGGCCAACCACCTCTACAAATTAAGTATCTAATATCTTTAAATGATAAGTCTGATTTAGCTGTTTTATTATATGATTTATCGTTAAATAAATCTAATAATGAAATTTCACCATTAGAATCTGATGACTCATACAAACTCATTGTACGCATTTGTAAGGATACTATTCTTCCGGTACCACTGTGACTATCCTTATCCATTTTGACTGGAACGCTTGATCCCGTTAAAATAAACTGATTAAATAGTCCTCTTTCATCAACTGTTTGTCTAACAGCATCCCAAATTGTAGGAGCAATTTGCCATTCATCAATCAGACGTGGTGTTTCACCTTTTAACAATTCAACTGGATTCAATTTTGCTAAAGCAATATATTGTTGTTTGTTAATAGGATCTTGCATGTTAATATTACTTTTTGAAAACCGTTTAGCTGTTGTAGTTTTGCCACACCACTTAGGACCAGTAATCAAAACTGCACCTTTTGAAGCCAACCTAAACTTAAGTACTTCATCTATAATTCTAGGTTTATACATAAAATCAACCCCTTTTCAAACTTATTATATCATGTTTTCGCAAAATGCAATACTTTTATCCGGTGAATTGTAACGCTTTTATCCGGTGAATTGTAATGTTTTTATCCCGTGAATTGTAATATTTTGGATGTCGACTTCTATTTAAAGCTAAAAAAAATTCCTATTTTTATACTTAAAATAAGTATTAATAGGAATTTTATATATATTAATCTAGGTTGTGAGAAATAGTTTGAACATCATCTAGATCTTCTAACATCATAATTAACTTGTCAAATACCTCTTGATTTTCACTGTCAAGTTTTTCATAGGTAAAGGGAATCCAAGTAATTTCATCAATTAGAAATTCGATATTAGGGTTAAAATCCAAGATTGCTGTTTTTGTTTTATGGTAATCAGAAACGTCGACATAAATTGTCGTTTCATCATTATCTATTTCAACATCTTTAATGTCAATATCGCCTTCTACCGCGATTAACAACAAGTCGTCTTCTGATAAATCTTTAATAACAAATACCCCTTGATGACTAAATTGATGTAGGACTGAACCACTTACACCTAGTTTGGAATTGTTTTTTGTAAAACAATTTCTTACTTCTGAGTAAGTTCTGTTAACGTTATCCGTTAAGCACTCAACGATAATCATTGAATTGCCTGGGCCAAACCCTTCATATCTTGAATGGCTATAACTTTCTTCACTACCCCCGGCCGCTTTTTCAATGGCGCGATTAATAATATCATTTGGAACTTGATCGCGTTTCGCTCTTTCAATAACTCTTTTTAATTCTTGATTTAACTCCGGATCTGGAGTGCCGTTTTTAGCAGCCACATAAATCTCTTTACCGTATTTAGAATAAACTTTTGTTTTTGCGGCGGCGGTTTTTTCTTTAGCAAACTTTCTTACTTCAAATGCTCTACCCATTATTCTTTTTTACCAAATATCTTTTCATAGCGGTCAATCGAGTTTTGAATAATTTCAAAAGCTGCTTCCGGACCTTCAATATCTAAGATATATGTTCTTTTCCCTTCTAATGTTTTATAAACTTCAAAAAAATGACCCATTTCGGTTAGTAAGTGACCTGGAAGTTCACTAATGTCACTATATTGGGTATGAGAAGGATCTCCAAATGGAATGGCAATAATTTTTTCATCAACTTGATCAGAGTCAATCATTTTTAGAACTCCGATAGGGTATACTTCTACTAAGCTCATCGGTTCTAAGTCTTCTTGACATAACACCAAAACATCTAAGGGATCATTGTCTCCAGCGTAAGTTCTAGGTATGAATCCGTAGTTTGCTGGATAGTGAGTAGAAGTATATAAAATACGATCTAGTTGTAACATACCTGTTTCTTTATCTAATTCATATTTTTTCTTACTGCCTTTTTGAATTTCAATTACCGCTAAGAATCTTTTGGGTTTTATGCGTTCTTCTCTAACATCATGCCAAATGTTCATATTATCGCTCCTGTCTTCATAATAAAATTATTTTATCATTATTATAATGATATGTCAAAGTTCCAATCTAAATAAGATTGAACTTTTGTAAATACACTTCAAAAACATTTTCTAGTAACGCCGAGATTGTCATTGGTCCGACGCCACCAGGAACTGGTGTAATGTAGCTGGCTTTTTTGCTAACGTTATCAAAATCGACATCACCACATATTTTTTTGCCGATACGGTTAATTCCCACATCAATAATAATAACGCCTCCTTTAACCATGTCAGCAGTAATTAAATTAACTTGACCGGTAGCTACTACAATTAAATCAGCGTTAATAGTGTGTTCTTTTAAGTTGCTAGTATGACGATGGCATGTGGTTACGGTAGCATTCCGATCAATTAACAACTTCGCAATCGGTAATCCAACAATTAAGCTACGTCCGATAACCGTACAATTAAGCCCTTTTAACTCAATGTTGTAGTTATCAATTAAGTTCATAATTCCTTTTGGGGTTGCTGAGATAATAGCGTTTCTATTTTGAAATAATTTTCCTTGATTTAAAACACTAAACCCATCAACATCTTTTTCTGGTTTAACTAAATCTAATAGTTTACCGGAATTTAAATGACTAGGTAATGGCAATTGAATTAAAATGCCGTCGACTGTGTCATCTTGGTTTAATTTGTTTATAACTTCAATTAAATCAGTTTCCAAAATATCACTAGGTAGTTTAATATCAAAAGAGTCAATTCCAACAGAATTGGCTTGGTTAATCTTCGAATTTACATAAATATGACTTGCTGGATCATCGCCAACCAAAATAACCGCTAACGAGGGAGATCTATTAACTATTTTAATTGCTTTGTCAATCTTTTCTTTTAATTCTAAGTTTCTCTTTTTGGAAACTTCTCTTCCGTTCATAATAGTCATTATACCCCTCCAATATTTCTAGAAAAATTCTTTAACCATAATCGTTTGTTCCCGCGCGGGACCAACCGAAAAGATTCCTATTTCTGTTTTACTATATTTTTCAATTAGTTTTAAATAATTTTTAGCATTATCCGGTAACTCATCAAAAGAAGTAACCGAGGATATATCTTCTTCCCATCCGCAAACGGTAATATAGTTGGCAATAACTCTTTGATAATCGTTAATATCCGCCGGGATATAATCAATTTCTTTGCCATCCAAAGTATATGATGTGCAAATCTTTAATTCTTTTAATCCCGATAAGATATCTAAAACAGTAACAGCTAAATAAGATAGACCGCTAACTCTTTTAGCGTGTCTAATAATTACACTATCAAACCAACCAACGCGGCGATAAGTTTTTGTTCTTGGTTCATATTCGACTTTTGTTTTATGAAAATGATTAACAATTTTTTCGTCAGTTATTAAAGTCGGCATTGGCCCAGCACCTTCTCTAGTAGTATAAGCCTTAACAACACCGACAGCTCCTTCTAATAACCACGGAGCAATACCGGTATATAACGGTACAGCTGCGGCCGTTGGTGATGATGATGTAACAAACGGATAGGTTCCGTTTTCAATACACAACATTACCCCTTGAGCGCCTTCAAATAAAACTTTTTTTCCATCTTCAATAGCTTGATTTAAATAAATAGATGTATCAATGACGTGTGGTGACAATCTTTTAGCGTATTCTTTATATTCTTGATAAATCGTATCAACATCAAATTGATAGTTAGTATTTTCGCTGTTTTTTATATTGATAATTTTTTCTAACTCTTTTTTAAAGTTGGGACCAACAAAAGCGTCCATTCTTAAACCGATTCGATTTGCCTTGTCGCTATAGGTTGGACCAATACCATGTCCGGTTGTAACTAGTTTATCTTTTCCTTTACGATCTTCATTAGTTTGTTCAATCGTTAAGTGATAAGGCATTACGACATGAGCACGGTTAGATAGGTATAGTTGTAGTTTAGGATCGTTTAATTCATCAACTTCTTCTAGTAACCCCTTCACATCAATAACCATACCATTAGTTAATAAATTCACGGTTTTAGGATTAATAGCTCCCGATGGTAGTAATTGAAATAAATGCATTTTATTATTAACGATGACTGTATGGCCGGCATTATTTCCGCCTTGAAACCTCGCTACGACATCAGCTTTAGTGGCAAGAAAATCAGTAATTTTACCTTTTCCTTCATCGCCCCAAGCGGTTCCAATAACAACTATAGTATTCATTTTTTTCATTTGATACCCTCGCGTCTAATAATTTCTCGAGCGACCCAAACGCCGTTCGCTCCGGCTTGTGCTAACCCCCTTGTAATGCCAGCACCGTCACCACCAATAAACAAGTTTTCAATTTTCGTTTCAAAAAATTGATTAACTTCAATTCTCGCTGAATAAAACTTTGTTTCTACACCATATAATAATGTGTGTTCACTGGCAATCCCGGGGGTTACCTTATTTAAAGCTTCAATCATCTCGATTATTGACTTTAAAGTGTTATAGGGTAAAACTAAACCTAAATCACCAGGTATTGCTTCTTTTAGACTAGGTGTTACAAAGTTGTTTTTAATATCCTTTTTAGTGGTTGGACGCCCCCTGAGTAAATCACCATATCTTTGAATAATGACAGTTCCTCCAGTTAGTTGGTTAGCTATTTTACCAATAGCATGTCCATACTTATGAGGATCTGAAAACGGCTCATCAAAGTGATGTGAGACTAGTAATGCGAAGTTAGTATAACTAGATCCTAATTCAGGATTATTATAAGCATGTCCATTTGCTAAAACTGTGCCGTTATGGTTTTCAACCACCACATGCCCACTTGGGTTAGAACAAAATGTTCTAACACTAGTATCAACACTAGTGTTAAAAACAAATTTTCCTTCGTATAAGTGTTCGTTGATTTCTTCCATAATTAAATCATTAGTTTCTACTCTAACACCAATATCAATTTGATTATTGGTGATTTTAAGTTTATTCTTTTTAGCGATCTCATGAAGCCAGCTAGCGCCTTCTCGACCGGCGCCAACAAAAACATACTTCGATTTATGGATTGTCCCATCTTTTAAAACAACTCCAGCAGCACTTCCCTTTTCAATAATGATATCCTTAACTTCGGTTGTAAATTTCATATCTACTTTGTTTTGAAGTTCATCATAAATTGATTTCATTATTTCTAAATTTTGTTCTGTTCCAAGGTGTCTCACTTGTGCTCTAAGTAATTTTAAACCTGTTGCTAAACCTCTTTTTTCAATTTCTTTAATTTTTGGAGTGTTTGGATTAGTAATTGATTTGGTAGCTCCATGCTTTAAGTTGATAGAATCAACATATTTAATCAAATCAAAAACTACTTTTTTATCCAAGTAATCAGTCATCCACCCCCCAAATTCTGATGTTATATTAAATTTTCCATCAGAGTATGCTCCTGATCCTCCAAAACCCGATGTGATTGAACAAGCTGGATGGCATCCAACGTATCCAGTTCGATCAGTTGGACACTTTTCAATAAAACCTTCTAGAATTGGACATCTTCGTTTATAGATGTCAAATCCTTTTTCAACAATTAAAACTTTTAATTTTGGTGCCATTAGCATAAATTCATAAGCATTATAAATTCCTGCTGGCCCCGCCCCTACTATGATTACATCATACATCTTATCACCCAGTTAATTATACATTAAAGTGTAATATTATACAAAACATGTTGTTAGTTTAAGTAATTACTTAAAAATATGTTTGTAATATATAACCAATGTCTCTTTTCCTTTATCATGTCAAATTTTATTCCGACTTTTTCCCTTAAATAACTTAATTTGATTGGAACATCAAAATGTGCAGCTAATTCAAATATGCGGTTCCCGTCTATTTCTTTACTTTTTGAAACACTTAATATTAACTCAACACTGGTTGGTGTAACATTTGTTTTTTCAACACCAATTTGATGTGATTGCTTTTTATACAGTTTTTCATACATATATAAAATTAATTCTTGATCAAGCTTTCCAAAACGATCGGTTAACTCATCTTTTAGTTTTTCAACATCATCAAAATTGTTGATTTTAGAAATTGATTTATGAATTTCAATTCTAACTAAATCATTTTCAACATATTCTGGCGCAACATGTTGCGCGACATATATGTCGTTGTTAACGGTAACTTCCTTTTCCTTGCCAGTAATAACTTCGTTTAATAGTTGATTATACATTTCTAAACCGACAGAATCGATAAATCCTGATTGTTCACTACCTAATAAATCGCCAGCTCCCCTAATTGTTAAGTCTTGCATAGCAACCTTAAATCCGCTTCCCAATTCAGTAAATCTTTCAATTGTATGGAGGCGTTTTTTAGCAGTTTCACTTAAAGCCTTACTACCATCATACATCAAATAGGCGTATGCAATTTTATCACTGCGTCCAACCCGGCCTCTAACTTGATATAACTGAGCTAGACCTAATTTATCAGCATCATGAATAATAATTGTATTGGTATTAGGAATATCAATTCCAGTCTCGATAATTGTAGTGGCTACTAAGACATTAAAATCGTGTTCAATAAACTCTGATAAAACTTCTTCAATTTGCTCACGGTTCATTTGACCGTGGGCAAACTTTATTTTAGCTTCTGGAACTAATTTTTTTAGTTTTTCAACAGTTTTAGGAATTGAGTTTACCCGATTATTCAGATAAAATACTTGTCCTCCTCTGGCAATTTCTCTTTCAATCGCTTCTTTGATTATGGTATCGTTTCGCTGTAAAACATATGTTTGGATTGGATATCTATTAAGCGGCGCGGTATCAATCATAGAAAAATCCTTTAGACCAGATAAAGACATTTGAAGCGTTCTAGGAATTGGAGTTGC
>CAZRJV010000001.1:0-41822 GCA_964600625.1 uncultured Acholeplasmataceae bacterium | reverse complement strand
AAAAATCCTTTAGACCAGATAAAGACATTTGAAGCGTTCTAGGAATTGGAGTTGCCGTTAAAGTTAAGGTATCAACGTTAATTTTTAACTCTTTAATTCTTTCTTTGTGCTCAACGCCAAAGCGTTGTTCTTCATCAATAATAAATAATCCTAAATCTTTAAACGCAATATCTTGAGATAATAGACGGTGGGTTCCAACTACGACATCAACTAACCCTTTTTTCATCCCATTTAATGTTTCCCTAATTTCTGATGGCGTTTGAAAACGGCTTAAAATAGCAATATTTGCCCCGTACTTTTCAAAACGTTCTTTAAACGTATAATAATGTTGTCTGGCTAAAATGGTGGTTGGAACTAAATAAGCAACTTGCTTTCCATCTAGAACAGCTTTAAATGATGCCCTTAAGGCAACCTCAGTTTTTCCAAACCCGACATCACCAATCACTAACCTATCCATCAACTTATCACTAGTCATATCGGATAGTGTTTCAATGATCGCTTTTTCTTGATCCTTTGTTTCTTGATAAACAAAATCGTTGCTAAACTCTTTTTCAATTTCACCGTGATTTTGAAATTTATGTCCCTCAGATACTTCTCTTGATGCGTATAAATTTAGCAATTTATCTGATAGATCTTTAATCTTTTGTTTTACTTGTGCTTTAGTTTTACTCCATGTTTTGCCACCCAATCTTGATAGTTTTGGGGTCGCCCCTTCACTAACACCATATTTCAAAATCAAATCAATTTGATCAACTGGAATGTACATACTTTCATCATTGGCATATTGCAATTGCAGGTAGTCTCGTTTTACACCAGTTAAATCCATCGTTACCAATCCAAGGTATCTGGCAATACCATGTTCGTAATGGACTACATAATCTCCTTTAGCTAGTTCGTAAACGTTTCTAATTTTAGTTGATTGATTTAAAACGCTTCTGTATCTTATTTTTGGTTTTATTTTATTAGAAATTAAGTGGCTGTCGGAAATTACCAAAATTTTATTAAATTCATCAATAAAATTAAGATGGTTTTCTTCGTTTAATACATTAATCTTGCCTTCGACTATCGAGTTTTGGTTAACTAATAAACCTTTTTCATTTAAAAATATCAAAAACTTGTTAAAGGCATCTAATTTGGCAATTGAAATTATAAATGTATAATCGTTAAATCGATCTTTATTATCAACATAAAATAGTTCGAAATTGTTAGAGTAAAAATTTAGATCATAAACATTAACTGATTGATAATCATTAAAGGCGTCTACTCCTAAATTATTAAACTCGATTGTGTTGCTTCCATTAATTATTTCATCCAAATCGAGATAATAAGGGATTTCACTAAATGCTTTTGAGGTACCTAAACTTAGTGAAAATGCTTTGATATCTTCCTCCAAATTTTTCTCGTCAAGATACATTTGATGTTTGTTAATAATAAATAATTCGTTATTTGGTGAAAAATCAAGGATATTATTTTTCTTTGGATTAAAAAACGGAATATAGATTGAAAGTGTCGAGAGATGATTTCTATTATCGATATTTTCTAAATCAAACTCAAGTTTAGCTTCTTCACGTTCATTTAATTTGAAGTTTTGAAAATATTTATTAATTTTATTGATTGCTTCTTGTTTGATATTTTCGGTGTAAAATAATTCATTTAGTGGCATAATATTGATTGATTCAACTTTATCAAACGAAATTTGATCTTCAATATCGAATATTTTTATTATTTCAATTTCATCACCAAAAAAATCAAGTCGATATGGAAATTGACTATCTCTTGTAAAAATATCAACTATATTTCCTCTAATGCTAAATTCACCCGCTTTTTCAACCGTGTAGTTTCTTTCGTAACCATTAGCTAAGAGAATTTCTGCTAAGTCACGAATGACTATTTCATCACCAGTTTGAATGGTTTTGACCGAACTTTGATAGTCCTTAACCGATAGTGTTGGTTTTTTTAGCCCTTGATATGTTGTTACCACTATAAACGGTTTATTAGTTAATAAAGCCCTTATCGTGTATAATCTTTCATATAAAAACTCGGCACTTCCTAAGGCCATCAAGGTTGTTAAAGTGGGATCAGTTGGGTAGAATAGAACCTTTTCTTCACCAACTAATGTTGAGAGATTATCATAATATTTTTGAGCTTCATATAGATTTGGTAATACGACAAAAACAGTTTTATTTTTTAATATAAAACTGTTTTTAATCATCAACATATTGAAATAAATGTTAGTGTTTTTATATTTGTCTCCACCCTTTAGTGAAGCAAATACTTTATTATATTTATTGTTTAAAAAGTTTTCGATATTATCTAACTCCCATATTTAACTATTCCTTTATGGTATTATATCGAGTCATTATATCTAGGTATGGTTTATCTTCAATAAAGTAAATTAAGGCGTCTGAAGCTTCTTCAATTGCGTTTTTGATTATCCCAGTTTCAGCTTTGTTAAACTTACCTAAAACATAGTCATTAACTTCAGGTTTATTATTTTCGCCAATCCCAATTCTAATGCGTTTATAGTTGCTTGTTTTTAAGTGTAAATCAATATTTTTTAGTCCATTATGACCGCCGTCACTGCCAAACTCTCTTAATCTCAATCTGCCGGTTACTAGATTTAGATCATCAACAACGACTATTACATCATCTAAATCGATTTTATAGTAGTTCACGACTTTATTAACTGCTTCACCAGATAAATTCATATAAGTCATTGGTTTTATAATAATGGCTTTATTTCCCTTATATAAGGTTTCAACTATTTCAGAATTGAAGTTGGCATTATACTTAAATTTTAAATTTAATTTTTCAGCCAGTTTATCAATTACCATAAAACCTAAATTATGTCTGGTAAATTCATACTTTGTCCCGGGATTTCCTAAACCAACAATTAATTTCATTAATCCTCATCCATTCTATTAAATATTTGACTTATCGCTTCGTCTTTTATTAGGTGAAGAATTGCCTCTCCTAATAAAGGTCCAATCGATAACTTGCGTATTTTTTTACTTATTTTACCGCTAATTTCAATTGTGTTGGTCACAATTACTTCCTTAAGTGAAGAATCATCGATTCTTTGATTTGCTGGATCTGATAAAACAGCATGTGTTGATGCCGCATAGATTTCTTTTGCTCCTGCTTCCTGCAAAGCGTTAGCCGCTGCAATTAAAGTTCCAGCAGTATCAATGATGTCATCAACAATAATACATGTTTTATTTCTAACTTTACCAATAATGTTTACCGCTTCAGCAACATTTGGTTCTGGTCGTCTTTTGTCGATAATTGCTAGTGGCACGCCTCCTAAAAGACGAGCAAAGCTTCTAGCTCTTGTCGCACCACCGTGGTCAGGTGAAATGATAACTAAATCATCAATATTTTTATTTTTAAAATAGCTTGCTAACAGTGGCGCTGCCGGAAAATTGTCAATTGGTATATCAAAGAAACCTTGGATCTGTCCTGCGTGTAAATCAATACTTACAACTCTACTAGCGCCCGCTGTTTGTAGCATATCCGCTATTAGTTTGGCTGTAATTGGTTCCCGCGATCTTGCTTTACGATCTTGTCTAGAATATCCATAATATGGCATTATAATATTAATTGAAGTCGCAGAAGCTCTTTTTAGAGCATCGACCATAATAAATAATTCCATATAGTGTTCATTTGCCGGCCGAGATGTTGATTGAACAACAAAAACGTGACAACCACGAACACTTTCTTCTATGTTTACGCTAATTTCACCATCTGCAAATTTCAACACACTCACTGTAGATAATGGAATTCCAGAAGCTTTCGATATTTCTTCAGAAAGTTCTTGATTAGAGCTTAAACTAAATAACTTTACTTTTTTACCGCTAATTATTAACATTTTTAAAATTCCCCCTATATTAGTATACACTTTTATCTTTAAAAAGATAACAAAAAAGGCAAACTAGTTGCCTTTTTTAGTGAGAGTCGTCTTTTTTATTCGTCTTGTGTGGGATCTTCTGGATTTGCAAGAACGTATTCATATTGTTTTATGATTGCATCCTCTAATTCTTTTCTAGTTTCTGAATTAATTGGGTGGGCAATGTCGCGATAAGATCCATTTGGCATTTTTTTACTTGGCATTGCAATAAATACTCCTGATTCACCTTCAATGATTTTAATATCATGCACTACAAAGCTATTATCAAAAGTAATAGTAGCCACTCCCTTAAGTCTGCTTTCCGTTCCAAGAACTCGTACCCTAACATCTGTAATTTCCATAGTATCTTCCTCCATCCGCTCTTGTTATTAATCTCATTATATCACTGTTTATCTAATTTGTATATACAATTTTTCATTTTCTCTTTATAAACTTTAATATCGTTATCTTTACTCAAAGCCGTTAGTTCTTGGTTGCTTGGGTTTATAATGAATAATGTTGGTCCAGACCCAGTCATTTTGATATTTGGTGAAATCTTGATCAATTGGTAATACTTTTCGCAAAAATGCTTATTAGTTTTTATTGCCGTATCTAATAGTTGGTTTTCGCTTAATGTGATAAATTTATCGATTTCTCGACTAACTAAGTGGTTTAATTTTTTGTTAAAGGCAGTTTTGCTTTTCGTGACTATATGTTTATTAAAAATGTCTTTGGTTAAATTTTGAAACGGCATCGCAAGAACTAATATGTTTTTAATTGGTGGTATCTTAATAAATTCGATGATATCACCGCGTCCAGTTAAAATAGCTGGTTGGTTATACAAACAAAATAATACGTCACTACCTAGTTGATTAGCTAGTGTATGCAGTTGTTCTTTTGGTAGGTTTAAATCGAAAAGTTTATTAAGACCTCGTAGTGTCGCAGCAGCATCAGCGCTGCCACCACCAAGTCCAGCACCAATCGGAATGATTTTTTTTAGAGTAACTTTGACGTGTTCTTTAATTTTATAGGTATTTAAAAATAAATTAACAGCTTTTAAAATAATATTATCTTCGATATCAATATTGGAGTTAACAACCGTTTTATCGGATATTTGAAAAGTTAACTCATCGTAAAAATCTAACGGAATTACTATTGATCTAAGTTCGTGAAATCCATCACTTCTTTTCCGTATAATTTCCAAATCAAGATTTATTTTTGCATAAGCTTTTTCTTTAATTAATTTCATCAAAACTCCTAAATAGATCAATAAAATTATCAATTGTTAATTGCTCTGCTCTTGTTGTAATAATGTAGTCTTTATCTTTTAATAACGCATTTAACCGCTCTTTATCCATTTGATAGAAAGACGATAAGTTATTAACCAGTGTTTTTCTGGGTTGAATAAAGCAACCCTTAATAAATTCTAAAAATTTATGCTCTTGAGCGCCCGTTAATTCTCTTTTAGTTCTCTTTTCTAACTTAATAACAACGCTATCAACATTAGGAATTGGATTAAACATTTTCCTTGAAACGTTTATCAGTTTAGTTGTTGTTGTTAAATACTGGATAGTTACTGATAGTGCGTTATATTTCTTCGAATTAGGCGGTGATGTAATTCGATCG
Organism: uncultured Acholeplasmataceae bacterium; assembly: GCA_964600625.1. GTDB lineage: Bacteria > Bacillota_I > Bacilli_A > Acholeplasmatales > Acholeplasmataceae > DUQW01. Next base: position 36,310 of record CAZRJV010000001.1, on the reverse strand, counting down.
GCTACCTCTTTTTGGATCATAATAGTGGCGCTATTTAGTTGTGGCAATTCTAAAAACTTAAATATTATTGGTGAAGTAATATAATATGGTAGATTACCTATTAATTCCCATTCTTCGCCGACTTCCAACTCAGCAATTAAAAAGTCTTCATAAACAATTTTTAAATTAGGATACTCACTTTCTAAGACGTCTAAATAGGTTGATAAATCTTTATCTATTTCAAAAGCAACTACCTTATTAGCTGACTTTGAAATATAAGAAGTTAAAGCTCCTCTTCCGGGACCAACTTCAATAACATTTTTTCCTTCAATTTCAGCTTTTAAAACTATTTTTTTTATTAAGTTTTTATCTGTTATAAAGTTTTGTCCAAACTTTTTCTTAGGATTCATCTAATACCTCTTTCAATTCTTTGATTGTAATTCCTAATCCGTTAAGAAGTCTAATCATTTTTTTGGCATTACATTTTGGTAAATGAAAATGATTGGAAACTAAATTTCTTAAATGTAAACTGTTTTCTTGACCCGTTAGTCCAAGTTCATGCATCGTTATGGTTGTAAATTCACCACGTTGTGGTTTCAAAATAATCTCGTTTTCTAATATTTCTCTAATTTTTTCTAAATCAACATGTTCTAATCCAACTTTGTTTTTCTTTTCGGAAATTGCCCATTCCTTTGGAATATATATTTGGCGAGGTGATTTTAGATTTTCTGTTAAAATCCTTCTAATTTTCTCACCAGGATAATCCGGATCTAATAATAAGACAATCTCGTGGTTATCTTCTAACTGTTTTAAATTTTCAACAACGTTATTAGATAAAGAAAACCCGTTAGTTGTAAATATTATTAAATTAGGGTCGACTAAACGCAAAATCTCTTCGTCCCTTTTACCTTCAACTACATATATTTTATTCATAAAATCTCTTTATAAAAAAACTTATCATCTGTTTTTTTAGGATTATTAATTAAATTTTTAATGATATCTGACTTATCGCTTAATTTAACTATTTTATCATTATCAAATATCAATAATTCTCGTTCTTTGTCATACAAACTCATTTGATAAACGCTTTGTCTAACCGCGGTAACGCCGCAAAAATATCTAATTTGTTCACTGTTATAAGTTTTTTTGATTTTATCAATAAGTTCGCTATCATTAGAATCAACATATTTCCAAATATTTCGATTCAAAAAGTCGTTTGATAAAGCTTTTAAAATTGGGTCGCCACTGCGGGTAAAGGAGTTAATTAATCCATTGATATAATAATCATCAATTACTTTATAAGCTTCAATATCAAAAGGATCTTTCATTACTCTAATCAAGTAAGTTAAGTCTTCCTTAAATAAATAACCTTGTTCAAGTAAATCGTGAACTCTTTTATAGATGTTTTCTAAAATAAACTCATAAGCGCGACCGGTTGGATGATAATAAACTTGCCAATACATATGATAACGGTTAAAGAAGAAACTTTCTAAAGTATGAAGCGCGCTGGCTTTAAAAACCACATTATTATCAACAACATTAATCGTCCGGATAATTTTATCAACATCAACCTGACCATAAGGAACTCCTGTTTGGTATGAGTCTCTAATTAGATAATCCAAACGATCAACATCCAATTGACTAGATATTAGTTGTTCCAAGAGTGGGAACTTGTTTGTTTTCATTAAAATAGAAGAAACATCATCTGCAAAATTTTCATCTAAGGAGTTTAATATTTGAAATATTTCTGGATCATTTGTGATAATTTTAGCGCCTATTTTTTCATGATTCGTATTAAATACTTTCTCAAAAGCGTGAGAATTTGGACCGTGTCCAATATCATGAAGAAGAGCGGTAGCTAAAAACAGGTCTTTATCGCGATCTGATAACTGATTTTTTATATCTTCAATTTCAAGAAACTTTCTAGCTATTTCATAAGCACCCATTGAATGGGAAAAACGTGAGTGTTCAGCGGTGTGAAAGACCATTGTAACACCGCTAAGTTGTTTAATTCTTCTGAGTCTTTGAAAATAAGAACTACCAATAAGTTCCTTTATAAAGCCTCTTTCTACTTTAATATGTCCGTAAATAGGGTCGCTAAATACCGCGTCTTTTTTTATTTTCATCTTGCGATAACTCCTTATTTTTTTTAATTAAATTTATCTATTATTATGTGATATAATATTCACAAAGGAGGAATATTATGTCAACTATATTTACAAAAATTATAAATCGAGAAATTCCTAGCAAAATAATATATGAAGATGATCAAGTAATTGCCTTTCTAGATATATCCCAAGCAACACCGGGTCATAGTTTGGTTGTTACTAAAAAAGAATATCGTAATATTTTTGAATTGCCAGAAGAAGTTGCTTCTCATATTTTTAAAGTTGTTGTTAAAATTGCTAAAGCAATCAATTTCTCTTTAAAGCCGAAAGGACTCAACATTTTAAACAATAATGAAGAAACCGCCGGTCAAACTGTCTTTCATTATCATATCCATTTAATTCCTAGGTACGATGATAGTGATGTTTTGTTTAGTATGGATAATAATTTTGGTAAAGATAGCGAGGAGGAATTAGAAAAAAGAGTCAACCGAATTAGATCGGCTCTATAACAAACATAACTCCTTTTCTCACGTTTTTAACCGAAATTGTTAAATTATAGAAAGCAAGTGTTTGTTGGGTAATGCTCATTCCCAACCCAAACTCACCTTTACTTCCTTTTTCGTAAGGTTTAAATATTTTTTCAATAAAAGCATCATTTATATGCTCACCGTCATTATAAACGGTGAGTTTTTTATTTTTTAAAACGATTACAATTTTTGTTTTAGCATATCTCATCGCATTGTCAATAATATTTCCAATCGCGATTTCAAGATTATCAGCAGTTGCTAGATAAGTAGACTCATCTAATTCTAGAACAAATTCGCGATCAAACTTATATTTTTGCTTATTAACAATTGATTTAATAACTTCAGCAACGGAAACTTCTTCTAATTGTTGATTACTTGTTAAATAAGTAATTTTATTTAATTGTAATAATTGAACAACTTTGTGATTAAGTTGATCAGCTTGGTTAATTATTATGTCAATCTCATCAACGCCGCTAATCCCGTCTTTAATTGCTTCGGAATAACTCTTTATTACTGAAATTGGAGTTTTAAAATCGTGTGAAATGTTTTGCATTATTTCGCGTTTTGTTTGTTCATGTTCTAAAATCTCAATTCGCATTTCCTCAACAGAAGAAGCTAAACTGGCAATTTCATCTTCACCTTCAACGGTGATTGGTCTTTCATAGTTTGTTTTTACTAGTAATGAAATTTCATCTTGAATGTTAGAAATTCTACCCACTACAAGTCTTCCCCATAACAATAAAGTAACGTTACCCAGAATAATTAAAGCAAGAACAGTAAACCTTAAGTTTTGGGCAAACTCATCACTAATTGACTTAATGTAGCGGTTATCCGTAAATGTAAATACATAGTATCCATTTTCTAAACCGCCCCTAGATGATTCCCCTACTAAGTAAAACTTACTATCTTCAAATTTCAATTCCTCAAAAATAGTTGCCGGAACATTCTCAGAAGTGATGGTGTTTTCAATATACCTTTTAAGATTGGCGTCTTCAAAAAAGAGGCCGCCGACTTCTGAGAGCACGGCCCCTTCAATATCTAGATATATTTCACCGGTTTTGGCATCTTTTTGCCACCAATAAACAGCATGACCATTGTAGTCATTGTCTAAAATCGGTTGATTGGTTTCAATTATATTTCTAACTTGTAAATTATATGTTCTTAGTTGGTTAATATTTTCGTTGGTATAAACTCTTTGAAGCGAAAACTCAAAAATCAAAATGAAAACCAGTGAGATTATCACTGTTACAATCGTAAATATTACTGATATTTGAGTGACTAGCTTCCAACGTTTCATAGAAGTCGATAACCGTGTCCGTAGATCGTTTCAATTCTTAGGTTTGGCATTTTTTGGCGAAGCCTTCTTAAAAGATCATCAACAACGCGACTATTACCAACATAGTCTTCACCCCAAACACGGTCTAAGATGTGTTCACGTTTAAAGGACTCCCCTTTATGATTTAAGAAAAACGCTAGTAATTCATATTCTTTGTTTGTTAATTTAATAATATAATCTTTTTCTTTGATTTCTCGTTTTTCTGTATTAATTTCATATGTTTCATAATAAATTACACTAGCAGTTGAATAGGAGTTTCTTCTTAGTACCGCTTTTACTCTTAAAACAAGTTCTCGCGGTGAAAAAGGTTTCGCGATATAATCATCACTTCCAAGTTCTAAACCTTCAACCTTATCAATTGCTTGATCACGAGCTGAGGTAAATATAACTGAAGTTGTTGGTTGAAGTTCTTTAATTTGGGTAATTAGTTGAAAGCCATCAATTTCACCTGGCAGCATAATATCTAAAATCCATAAATCGACATTATCACCAGCTTTTTTCATAGCTGATTCACCATCATGAAAAACAGTTACTTCATAACCTTCTTTAACAAGATAGCGCTTATTAACTTCTGCTAAATTTTGTTCATCTTCTACATAATATATTTTCATAATTTCACTAGAGGTTTAAAAATAAACCCATTAACTCCTTTCTACCTTATTTTATAACGTTAGTTTTTAAATATGGTACTAAAACTTTTGGTACTGTAATTGTTCCATCTTGATTTTGATAGTTTTCCATAATAGCAATTAAAGTTCTTCCAACCGCTAACCCTGAACCGTTTAGGGTATGAACATATTCGGTTTTAGCATCCTTAGAACGCTTAAATCTGATGTTGGCTCTACGTGCTTGATAATCTTCAGCGTTGCTAATTGATGCGATTTCGCGGTATTTTTCTTGCCCAGGTAACCAAACTTCAATATCATAGGTTTTACTCATGGAAAATCCCATATCACCAGTTGATAAAACAACTACACGGTAAGGTATTTCTAGTTTTTGTAAGATTGATTCTGAACTTTCTAACATTTTATCAAGCTCTTGGTATGATTCTTCAGGTTTTGTTATTTTGATCAATTCAACCTTATTAAACTGGTGTTGACGTAACATTCCTTTAGTGTCTCTACCAGCAGAACCAGCTTCGGATCTAAATGCGGTTGTATAAGCGCAGAATCTCAGCGGCAACTCTTTGCCACTAATTATTTCATCTCTATACATATTAATCATTGGAACTTCAGCTGTCGGATTTAAATACCAGTTAAATCCTTCTAGTTTAAAGGAATCTTCTTTAAACTTGGGAAACTGGCCTGCTCCGTACATACTCGCTTCGTTAACAATATATGGTGGGATACACTCAGTGTAATCACCTTCATGAGAATGGACATCCATCATGAATTGAATTAATGCTCTTTCTAATCTAGCAGCTAATCCTTTTTGAAAGACAAATCTGGGGCCGGTCACTTTGGCAGCTCTAGCGAAATCTAAAATTCCTAAAGCCTCACCTAGTTCAGTGTGATCTTTAATCGGAAAATCAAAAGTTCTTGGAGTTCCCCATTTTTTTATTTCCAAATTTGAAGACTCATCTTTACCAACTGGAACTTGTGGTGATGGAATATTTGGAGTTGTTAAAAGAATTTGTTCGATTTTAGATTCAACTTCATTAATATCAACATCGATTTCCTTTATTTGATCACCAATATTAGCAACACTTTCCATTATTTCTGAAACATCTTTACCTTGTTTTTTATATTCACCAATTAATTTAGATGTTTGGTTTCTTTGGGATTTTAAATCGTCACCGCGAATAATCAAATCGCGTCTTTTTTCGACTAGTTTAGGAATTTCGAATAAATAGTTGAAATCCCCACCTCTAGTTTTCAATTTTTCAATGACATCTTCAACATTTTCATTAACATATTTTAAATCTAGCATATTTGACCTCTCCCTTATTCTTCATCAAAAATACTTTCTTTTTTAATTACTGGTGTTTCTTCTTCGGCAACAATTGGCTCTAATTCGACCGTTTCAATTACTTGTTCTTCATCGTTTAATTCCATTTGTTTTTGAGTATATGGAGATTCTTCATCAGCAATTATATCCTCAAGTTCAATGTGATCAACAACAGCAGTAGTGGCTACTTGATGATCTGTTCTAAGTTTAATAACTCTAACACCTTGTGTTACCCGGCTAGTTTTTGATATTTGGGCGATTGCGGTTCTTATTACAACGCCTCGATCGGTACTAATGATTAAATCATTTTCATCAGTAACAACTCTAAGGGCGCATAATTGACCGTTTTTCTCTGTAACGTTTAGGGTTAAAATTCCTTTACCTCCGCGGTTTTGAACGCGGTATTCGTTGACTGAAGTTCTCTTTCCGTAGCCTTTTTCGGTAATTACTAATATTTCTTCATTATCACTTTCAATTAATCCAGCACCGATTAGTTTTTCACTTTCATCTAATCTCATACCGATTACACCAGAGGTGTTTCTACCGGTTGCTCTAACGTCTGTTTCCTTAAATCTAATTGATTTACCGCCGGTAGAACCAAGAATAATTTCTTTTTCTCCGTCAGTGGATCTTACTGATAATAATTCATCATCTTCACGTAAATCGATTGCAATAATACCATTTGTACGAATATTTTTAAATGCATTGGCTGGTGTTCTTTTAACAATTCCCGCTTTAGTAACAAAGAATAAATAAGCATTTTCATCATCAAAATCTTTAATGCTTGTGAAAGAAGCTAGTGTTTCATCTTTGTCAAAATTTAATAAGTTGACAATTGGTAACCCTCTAGCTGTTCTACCTAAATCAGGAATTTCATAACCTTTAATTTTATAAACTCTTCCTTTGTTGGTAAAAAACAAATGGAAATCGTGGGTAGAAGTCATGCCCATATGTTCAACAAAGTCATCATCATGGACTTTCATGCCGGTAACACCAACTCCGCCACGTTTTTGGGTTTTATACTCATCTACACCCATTCGTTTGATATAACCTTGATTTGTAATTGTAACAACGACGTCTTCAACAGGAATTAAGTCTTCTGATTCAATACTCAAATCAGCATGCAAATTAATCTCTGATAATCTTGGTGTTCCATATTTTTCTTTGATTTCTGATAATTCTTCTTTAATAATCTCCAATTTACGATCATCGCTTCCCAGTGTTTCAAGATAGTCTTTAATTTTAATGCCTAGTTCGATATGTTCAGTCCGAATCTTATCAATTTCTAGACCCGTTAATCTTTGTAGTCTCATATCAAGGATTGCTCGAGCTTGCGTTTCGGTTAAATCATATGTTTCAATTAGCTTTTCTCTTGCGATTTCGCCTGATTCAGATTCTCTAATAATTTTAATCGCGTGATCTAAGTCGTTTAGCGCAACTATTAAACCTTCTAAGATATGTTGTCTAGCTTGAGCTTTATCGAGCTCGAATTGGGTCCGTCTTTGAAGGACTACAACTTGATGTTCGACGTAGTGAACAATCATTTCTTTTAAATTAAGTGTTTTTGGTTGTCCATTAACTAAAGCAATCATATTTAAACTATATGATGATTGTAGTTGGGTATACTTGTATAAATTATTTAACATAACTTCAGGAATAATGTCTGATCTTAGTTCAATAACAACTCGCATTCCTTTACGGTTTGACTCGTCTCTTAAATCGGTAATTCCTTCAACAGTTTTATTTTTAACAATTTCAGCAATTTTATCTATTAATCTAGTTTTATTCACTTGGTAAGGAATTTCAGTTACAATAATTGCTGACTTATTACGAAATCTAGCGATTTCTGTCTTCGCTCTAATGGCAATTTTACCGTTTCCAGTTTCGTATCCTTGTTTTAAACCTGTCAACCCCAAGATTTGGCCCCCTGTTGGGAAATCCGGACCTTTGATATATTGCATTAACTCACTAATACTAATCTCGTGATTATCAATATAAGCTAGTGTTCCGTCGATAACCTCTCTTAAATTATGGGGCGGAATGTCAGTTGCCATTCCCACTGCGATACCGCTAGCCCCGTTAACTAATAAGTTAGGATATCTAGCGGGGAGAACACTTGGTTCCTTTTCTGCGTTATCGTAGTTATCAACAAAGTCTACGGTGTCTTTATCTAAATCTCTAACTAGCTCCATCGCGATTTTTGACATTCTCGCTTCGGTATATCTCATCGCAGCTGCGCCGTCACCGTCAACTGATCCAAAGTTTCCGTGTCCATCGACAAGTGGATCGCGATAGTTAAATGGTTGAGCCATTCTTACCATTGCTTCATAGACACTAGAATCACCGTGTGGGTGATATTTACCAATTACTTCCCCAACAATTCTAGCAGATTTTTTATGAGGACGATCAGCATACATACCTAAATCATTCATCGCATAGATAATTCGTCTTTGTACTGGTTTCATTCCATCTCTAACATCTGGTAAAGCTCTAGAAACAATTACACTCATTGCATAACTTAAAAACGAAGATTTCATTTCAGCAGAAATATTAATTTCTTTAATATCGCCGTGATTATGTCCTTCCGAACCTAACTCTTCTTCAAGTTCATCAATTTCTTCAACATGTTCGTTTAATTTTTTATTGTTTTCCATATCTTTATCTCCTTGTTATGCGTCAATGTTTTTGGCATAAGCCGCATTGCTTTGAATGAATTCTTTACGAGGTTCAACCTCTTCACCCATTAACATTGTAAAAACGTTGTCAGCGTCAATTGCATCTTTTAGTGATACTTGTAATAATGTTCTCGTATCAGGGTTCATTGTTGTATCCCATAATTGTTCTGGGTTCATTTCCCCAAGACCCTTATATCTTTGTAATGTTGGTCTGCCTCCAAGTTCATTTAAGATTTTTTCTAAAGATTCATCATCATAAATATATTCAGATCTACGTCCTTGGGTAACTTTATATAAAGGTGGTTGAGCGATATAAATATAGCCCAAATCAAAAAGTCCTCTCATATAACGATAGAAGAACGTTAATAAGAGCGTTCTAATGTGAGCACCATCAACGTCAGCATCCGTCATAATAACTATTTTATGATATCTAGCTTTTGTTGGATCAAATTCTTCGCCAACTCCGGTTCCTAAGGCTTGAATCATGGAAATAATTTCGCGGTTTGACAAAATACGATCTAAGCGTGCTTTTTCAACATTTAGTATCTTACCTCTTAATGGTAGGATAGCTTGGAACTCTGATTCGCGCCCCTGTTTAGCCGATCCACCCGCCGAGTCCCCCTCCACAATATATAACTCTGAAATTTCAGGGTTACGACTGCGGCAGTCAGCTAACTTTGAAGCAAAACCCAATGATTCAAGTGGTGATTTACGTCTCGTTGCTTCTCTTGCTTTTCTAGCAGCAATTCTAGCGCGTGATGCGGTAAGTGCCTTTTCAATGATTGCCTTAGCATCTTGCGGGTTTTCTAATAAAAATCTTTCTAATCCCTCCCCAACAATTTGTGAAGTAATTTGTCTTACTTCAGGGTTTCCTAATTTAGTTTTTGTTTGTCCCTCAAACTGTGGATTTGGATGTTTTACAGAAATAATGGCGATTAATCCCTCGCGGGTATCTTCACCAATAAATGAATCTTCTTTTTTAATTAAATTGCTTTCGGTTGCATACTTATTTAAAACTCTAGTTAAAGACATTTTAAAGCCATCTTCGTGCATGCCACCTTCAGCAGTAGAAATATTATTTACAAACGAAATAACATTTGAATTATAAGAGTCGTTATATTGCATTGCAACTTCAATTGAGATATCATCAACAATTTTTTCAACATAAATTGGATCTTGGTTTACTTTAGTTCTCGTGCCATTTAAAAATTCGGTATATTCTAAAAGACCACCATCATATTGATAGTTTTTTTCAATTGGAATTTCACCACGGTCGTCAACTAAAGTAATCTTTAATCCGCGGTTTAAAAATGCGATTTGTTGAATTCTATTTCGAAGAATTTCATAATCGTATTCTTGTGTTTCAACAAAAACACCAGTATCAAATTTAAATTTGATTCTAGTTCCTGTTTCGTCGCTATCTCCAATGACAGTTAAATCAGTCTGTGGTTCACCATAAGCATATTCTTGATGATATATGTGTCCATCTCGTCTAATTTCTACCACGAATTTTTCTGATAGTGCATTAACTACAGAAGCTCCTACTCCGTGAAGACCACCTGACACCTTATATGATTTTCCATCAAATTTACCACCAGCGTGTAGTGTTGTCAAAATGGTTTCAACCGCTGGTCTCCCAGTTTTGTGATGTAGGTCAACGGGAATACCGCGTCCATCGTCGGTTACTTGAATGTAGTTGTCTTTTAGTAATTCAACTAAAATGTGACTAGCATAACTACCTAAAACCTCATCAATTGAGTTGTCAACTATTTCCCATACTAAATGGTGAAGGCCTCTAGATCCAGTACTTCCAATATACATTCCAGGTCTTAGCCGAACTGCTTCTAAACCTTCTAATATTTGAATATTCTCGGCACTATAGTTTGTCTTTTCGTTATTTTTTTCCAAGATTCATCTCTCCTTTTATTTCGATTGTTTGAATTTGATCATTCTCTTTTATTTTTTTTACACTTGTCATAATAATTTGGTTATCTTTTGGTAAGTTATCTAAAAATATCTGTTGATTATTTTTATCTAACTCACTTAGTATATCGTCTAATAGTAGAACCGGTTTACTATTTTTTATGTTAGTAATAACATTTAATAGTGCTACTTTAATTGCAATCACAATTAGTCTTTGTTGGCCAGAAGAAGCAAACACCTTACTATCATTATCACCAATCATAATTCTGAAATCATCTTTGTGAGGACCAGCTTGGGTTGTTTGATAAATAATATCCTGTTTTTGCTTTGTTTCAAACCACTTTTTCAAATTTGAAGGTGTTTGATCTGGTTGATAAACTATTTTTATTTCATTATCTTCAAAGTTAAATGGTTGTTTTTTTAATTCGTTGTTAAGTAAATTAATAATCTCGTCACGTTTTTCAATTATCCTTGAACCGATTTCATATAGTTGTTGTCCCAAGATATTTAAAAATGTATAGTCTTCATTAATTTCAACATTTTTAAGTAAAGCATTTCGTTGTTTCAATACTTTTCGGTAACGATTCAACAACTGTAAGTATTCCTTATCAAGTTGCATCCATTCTAAATCAATAAAATTGCGTTTATCAGCTGGAGTTCCTTTAATTAGATTAATATCTTCAGTTGTAAATATAACAACATTAAAATCCCCAATATAGTCACTAATTCGTCTTTTTTCAACCCCATTAGCAATGATTCTCTTACCGTTTTTGGATATAATGATTTCATTTTTTCGATTATTCTTGAAATGAATCGTTATTTTAGCAAACATTTCATCTTGTTTAATAAGATCTCTTTCGTTACTAGTTCTCATGGATTTTGTCGTAGAAGCGAAATATATTGCTTCGATAATCGCTGTTTTGCCAACTCCGTTTTCACCATAAATGTATGTTTGCCTTTTGTCAAATTTTATCAATAAGGAATCGTGGTTTCTAAATTGTGATAATTCTATTTTTTTAATCATTTTTGATTATAAATTCCTCTTTTCCAATTTTGATGATGTCTCCTTGATAAACTTTTTTTCCTCTTCTTGACTCCAATTCATTGTTTAATAAAAGTTTATTATCCAATAAAAAATACTTGGCTTGTCCGCCAGTATCAATAAGTCCAACTATTTTTAAAAACTGCGCTAAAGTTATATATTCTGTTTCAATTTTAATTATTTCCATTTATAATTCTCCTGTGTGTGCTCATATTATAACATAATATGACTAAATTAGCAAAAATAAACGGCCTTTTTTAAAAACTAATATCTTTTGTCATTTAAGCATTAAAAAAGCCCTAATTTTTGAAATTTTGGGCTTTTTTTGTTGTTTTACAATTTAATTTATGAATGAGCTAAAACTTTTTCTAGTAAATACGAATGCTTGTTTTTGGATTTCTAAGTTATCGATTACAATTTGAAGAGAAGTGATTGAGTTTGAAGTTTGTAAACTTTGAGACACAATTTCATTATAGACTCTTTCAAATAATTCGGGGTGATCAATAAACGGATTGCGGTTTCCTTGGTGTTGGTAAATCACATCATTTCTTCGTATTTCAAATGCATCAACCGGATCCGATTCATGCCAATCTAATAATAAACTTAAAGTTCCCATTTGAGCTCCCGCTGGTTCATATGATGGGCCAGATGGAGTTTCAACTATACTTAAAACATCTTTATAACGAACTGCCATATATAAAAGAATTCTTGCGACATCTCCGATATGTTCGTCCCCTGGATAAAATCCTTCGGTTCCAACGGTATAACCATTTTTACCGCTTCCGTCAACAAAATATCTGTTTGAACGAATACTATTAATTGATCCCATAATCGCTCTTAGATTATGTGGATCGCTTCCGATATTTCGGCTAGAATTATTAACTCTATCTATCCCTAATTTTGAGTTCGGCCAAACGTGTTCGCGTTGGAAAACGTTGCCTGAACCCCAGTCAGCTTCAATGTCGGCATTATCATAAATACCCCAGAGTTTTTTTGTTTCAGGTACATAATCTGAATCAACTAATATTTCTCTAGCTTCACCGTATGATGAGTTTTGTGAGCCGTTTCCGGCGGTTACGACACTTATTATTTCATAAAGTTTATTAAATATTTCTTGGTCTGACATTCCGTAGTTAATTCCGGCGTAATACCCTTCATAAGAGTAGTCAAATTCAAATGAAAAGATTTGCTCTTGTTCATCAAAATATATCCTAATACTTTGTCCTTGTGACCGGTCTTTGTTTTCTTCTTGTGCAAATATTACAACCCTTAAACTATCACCAATTTCATCTTTGTATTCACTAATATCAAACTCAGAATTGGTAATTTCTATTTCTTCGTGATTTGCAATTTTAATAAAATACTTAGCAGAAGTTTCATATTTATCCCATGACAATTTGCCTTCTTGGTCTATTGTAATATTGGAAACTTTTCTAGTTTGTTCTGGTGGTTCTGCAAAGTATTTTTTTATTTCATCACGAAACACATATGCCAGTGCGCCTAAAACAATAATTAAAACTAATCCAACAACTATAAACGTTTTATAATGTTTTTTTACTGTTGCTTTTTGTTTCTTCGTTAATTTTTTTGGTTTTCCTTTTTTTGCCATTATTTTTTTGTATCCTTTTTTGTTTCTGTTACAACTTCTTTAATACTCGCTGCTAAACCGGTAATAGATTGAATATCTGAAGGGATTATTAACTTAGTAGCATTTCCATCAGAAACTTTAACTAACGCCTCATAAGCTTTAATTTGCAGAAGTTCAGGACTAGGTTTAGATTCGTTAATAAACTTAATTCCTTCCGCTTCAGCTTTTTGCATAGCCATAATTGACTCGGCTTCCCCTTGCGCATTCAATATTTTTGCTGCTTTATCTGCTTCAGCTTCTAAAATTTTCGATTCCTTATATCCTTCTGCCCGTAAAATAAGAGCTTGTTTGTCACCTTCAGCAACCAAAATGGCTTCTCTTTTTTCTCGTTCAGCCCGCATTTGTTTTTCCATCGCTTCTCTAATATCTTTCGGTGGAATAATGTTTTTAAGTTCAACTCTAATAACTTTAATTCCCCACGGATCAGTTGCATCATCAAGTATCGTTCTCATTCTGCTATTAATAAATTCACGACTCGTTAAAGCTCCATCAAGATCAATTTCACCGATAATATTTCTAAGTGTTGTCGCGGTTAGGTTTTCAATCGCATTGATTGGTTTATCAACCCCGTATGTATAACTTTTAGGATCTGTTATTTGAAAATAAATAACTGTGTCAATTTGCATCGTAACATTATCTTTAGTAATTACTGGTTGTGGCGGGAAATCTAAAACTTGTTCTTTTAAGCTAATTTTTCCGGCAATATGATGTAGTATCGGTACTAAAAAGTGAACCCCTGTTCCCCAAGTCAAGTGATATTTTCCAAGTCTTTCAACTACATATGATTCTGATTGTCTAACTATTTTAATTGATGCAATTAAAACTATTAAAATAAACAATATAATGACTGCAAATACAATTAATACAATGTGAATAGGTTCCATTTATTTCTCCTTAACTTCAAGTCGGTTACCAACTACCTTGGTAACGACAATTCTTTTTCCAACTGGGATGGTTTCTTCATTAATAATTTCCCAACGTGCGCCTTTAATTTCTACATATTGGCGGTTTTCTTCATTAAGAAATAAAACCATAACTCCTTCATCCCCGACTAGTGAGTTAACGTCTTGTTTTTGATCAGAGTTTTTGTTAATGTATTTATTGTATATTGGCTTAGATATCACCAAAGCAATAGTAGAAACCAAAACAAAAACGATTAGTTGTATCGTCACATCAACATTAAAAATAGCCAATATTAAACTGACGATAGCTCCTAAAGTAAACCAAATTGAGACTAACTGTGGGCCGGCAATTTCGACAATTATTGTTCCAATAATTATCATCGACCAAACTATAATTGCAATGATTTGTGTCGTGTCCACTGTATCACTCCCTCTCTTTAATTTTAGTATATCATACTAATCAAGGTTTTATATAAGAAAAAAACCTCCCAAAGGAGGTTGTGTTCTTGTGTTTTTATAAACGATTAATCAATTCTTACTGGTAATATTAAATGCAATAAATTTATATCTAATTGTCCATTAATTACAAACGGTTTAACTTCACCAGCAAAGCTAATAGTAATCTCACTAGAAGCAAATGATTTTAACGCTTCAATTAAATATCTAGAGCTAAAGGCGATTTTTAAAGTTGTACCAACAACTTTTCCACTAGGACTAACTTCTTCTAAAGCATCACCAACTTCAGGATTAGTAGAAGAAACTTCAACGATGTGATCTGGTCTTAGTGTAAATTTAATAATGTTATAGTTAGTATCACGATCTCTTGGTGAAAGAAGTGATACTCTTTCAACCGCTGATAATAATTCTTCTTTATTAAATGGAATTACAACCGGAAAGTCAGATGGAATAATTCTTGAAGTGTCTGGATATTTTCCTTCCAATAATCTAGTTTGAAACATAATTTGTGGAAATTTAAATAAAACTTTGTTTGGATTAACATAAATTTCAACATTATCACTAACAATGTCTAAAATTCTTGATAGTTCATCTAATGATTTAGAAGGAATCACAAAATTAAACGGTTCAGCGTTGTTTCTTAACTGAATCTCTTTTCTACTTAAACGATAACTGTCAGTCGCTACTACATGTAAGTTGTTATCTTCATGATTAAAATTAACTCCAGTTAAAATTGGTCGTTTTTCAGTATTAGCAGCTGCATAGTTGGTTTCCTTAATTATTGTTTTAATAACTTCTGAATCAAGCAAAATAGGAGTTCTTAATTCTAAGAAATCAACCTCTGGATAATCTAATACATCCATCAGGTTTAATTTGAAATCAGAACGATCAGCTTTTATTACAACCGAACGATCTTCAACAACCATAAATTCGATTGTACTAGTATCCAATTTTCTAATAATTTCAATAAGATACCTTCCTGGAATAGCAGCTTTACCAGTTTGTTTAACTTTTAACGACTTATCTTCGATTAGTACTTGAATAGCTAAATCACTATTTGAAGTAGTTAATAAGATATGATCTTCATTTACTTCAAATTTAATAGCATTTAAAATAGGAAGAGGTGTCTTATTAGGTAGACCTCTTTGTATTATGGTTAAATTATTTAACAATACGTCTCTATTAATTGAAAAAATCATAATTAAAACTCCTTTACTTTTATCTTTTTAATTAAACAATAATAATAAGTTGTTGTGGAATTGTGGATAAAACCAAATAAACGCTTTACCACCACTTTATTATATCATATTTTACCCATTTTATAAACATTTATTTTTTATTATCCACACCTATTTTTTTTAAGATGTCATTAACCGCTTTTTTTAAAGAGGTATCTTTTTTTAATTCATTTTCCATTTTGTTATAGGCGGAAATAATTGTTGAATGGTCACGACCACCAAACATTTCCCCCATCTTAGTATAAGGAACATCATAAAGTGTTTTTATTAAATAAATGGCAATTTGTCTTGGTAGAGAAAATTTATATGCTCTTCCTTTACCGATCAAATCAGCAACGGAAATATTATAAAAATCAGATACGATACTTTGAATCTTTTCAAAATTGTTTTCATTTAGTGAAGCGCCGACTTTTCGTGAAGAAAGTTGCGGTTCTAAAGCTTCAGTAAAAGATTCAACTGTATACTCTAAATTCAACACTTTACAAAACGCTAAAGCGGTTGATAAAGCCCCTTCCAAGTCCCTTACGTTAGAAGTGAAATTTTTTGCAATGTATTCTAAACACTCAATTGGGATGTCTCCGTATTCTTCAGGATTGTAACTGCTTCTGAGCTTAGATTTTAAAATTTCTATCCGGTGTCTTAGATCGGGAACTTTAATATTAATCGTTAATCCCCATGAAAAACGACTGATGATTCTTTCACTAAAATCTTTTAATTCCGTTGCTGGTTTATCACTAGTAACAACAATTTGTTTGTTGGCGTGATATAACAATTCAAAGACTTTGAAAAATTCATCTTGTGATTTTCTAGCACGGCTCATCATTTGAACGTCATCAATTAATAAAACATCAACTGTCCGATACTTTTCATAAAAGGCATCCATGTTTTTAAAGTCAGGATCTCTAGTGAAATCTTCAACAAAATCACTTGCTCTAGCATACAAAACCTTTTTGTTAATATCTTTTTCTAAAACATAGTTACCAATCGCTTGCATAAGGTGTGTTTTACCTAATCCAACATCGCCAAAAATGTATAAAGGGTTGTGGGCGGTTCCAGCTTGTTCAGCTACAATCATTGCGGTTTTAACCGCAAAGTTATTCGACTCACCAACAATAAAGGTATTGAAATTATAATTTCGGTTTAAGTTACTATCATCAAACTTAACACCAAAAGCATAATCTGGTTGAGGCGGAGCTAAACTGGGAACTTCACTTTCATCAGTTATAAAAATAAAATCAATCGGATCACTATGATAATTCTTAGCGATAGAGTTGATTTTTTTAAGGTGCAAATTGTTTATACGATTTCGAACCCATTCATTGCTTACAACGATGTAAACGTGGTTGTTTTGATACTTATATATACTATTTAGGTTCCCAAAAAGATCATCAAAGGTATCTTGTGTGTATACGACTTGTAAGTCTCCTAGTATTTTCTGCCATAATTTCTCGTATATTTCCACAAAAATCTCCCCCTAAATATTTATTCTTATTATACAACAATTCTATCATAAAACAATAGATAAGTTATCCACAAAAAATGTGGAATATTAATTTAAGAAAAAGAGAAAAGTGAATAAAATGTTATAAAAATGTTGATAAAAAAAAGATCTTTTTTTGATTACAACCCAGTTATGTAAAAAGTTGTCAACAATGTGGAAAAAGACAAAATGTTACCAAGTTTTCCCCCAAAAAACCAAATATTAAAAATGTCTATATTTATTTATATTTTTATGCTATAATTTTATTAGTAGATTTTTAAGCGCTAAAACCTGAAAGAGGGGTGAGGCTAGCGTGAAAAAAGATAACTTTTATTCTCAAGAACAAATATACGAACCACTTAATGAATATAAAAGAGTTCTAAAAGATATGCACAACCGTAATGTAAATGATTATTATGACAATTTACTAGAAGAAGCAGAAACCGATGTCGAAGCTAACAGGTTGACGATTAAAGAATTAAGGAAACTTGAAAAAGAAGCAGCACACACTAAAAGCAGTCACGCCAAATGGGTTGGATTTAGAACACTTCTAATTGTTTTAACAATAATAGCTTTTGTTGTTGGAATTTATTTCATTCTTAATAATCCGATTGTTGTACCAATTTTAATTGGATCAGGAGTTATTTTGGTAGGAATTGGAATAATAGTGTTAATTGTTAAAAAAATTAATCCAAAAATTAAACTTTTACAAGCAACTGCTGATGAGTTAAACAGAAAAATTAGAGAAAAATATAATGAGGCAAGGAACCAAATGTCATCGCTAAATAGTTTATTTAGAGTTGAGATGGCACCTGAATTGTTTACCACAACACTACCAATTATTAATCTAGATAAGCAATTTGATAGTCGAAGGCTTGAATACCTAATTAATAAATTTGGCTTATTTGAAGATACTGACATCAACCGCTCTACATTATATGTTCAATCAGGTGACATTAACGGAAACCCTTTTTATATAAGCGATAACTTATATCATGAATTAGGAACCAAAGACTATACTGGAACATTAACGATTCACTGGACAACTAGTAGTGTTGATTCAAACGGTAGAACAACAGTTAGACATCACACACAAACGTTGGTAGCAACGGTAACAAAACCTTGTCCTTACTATTCAACAACACCGTATTTAATTTACGGAAACGAAGCGGCACCTGATCTCAAATTTACCAGAACAGATTCAGATGCTGAAACTATGAGTGATAAGCAAATTGAAAAACATGTTAATAGAGAAATCAAGAAACTAAAGAAAAAATCTAATAAAGCAGTTGATGGAATTACCGTCTTAGGAAACGAAGAATTTGAAGTATTATGGCGTGCCCACGACCGTAACAATGAAGTTCAGTTTCGTTTACTATTTACCGTTTTAGCACAACGAGAGTTACTGGCGCTAATGAAAGATAAAACAGTTGGTTTCGGTGATGATTTCAATTTTGTTAAAAACAAGATGATTAACGGAGTTTTTCCAGCACACTTACACCAATTAGATTTAACAATCAAAGCAGAGTATTTCCATCACTATGACGTTGATCAATCAAGAAAAATATTTGTTGATTATCAAAACAAATATTTCAAACACATATATTTCACCTTTGCCCCTATTTTGGCAATTCCACTATACCAACAACATAAACCACATGAGTATATTTACGAAGATTTATATGACTCTTATGTATCGTTTTATGAACATGAAAAAGTAGCTAACTATATCGGGGAAGAACACTTTAAACACCCATTATCAGGCACTAGAAACATTTTAAAAACATCGACAGTTAAAAGTAATGACTACTGTGATTACGTAACGGTTAGTGCATTAGGTTATGAAACAATTCCTAGAGTTGATTATATTCCAAAGCTTGGACGCGACGGAAATACACACTTAGTTCCTGTCCACTGGATCGAATACATTCCGGTAGTGAGTCATCGCGATATTGAAATCCACGTACCAAAAGAGGAAAAAATTGAAACACACCACGATCGTTTTAGGAAATTATTTGAAGATTTAAAAGATAAAAAGGTAGATGAAGAAAACATCTTCAAGCTATCAACATTCTTAGTATTATTAAAAGATAGAGAAATGGAGGAATAATAATGGCTAATGAATTAGACGAATTACAAGGTCCGGTTAATCAAGAAGGACGAGATGTAAATGTTATTGAAAAACAAATTCCAGTTAAGGTAGGAGTTGGATCAATCATTTTTGAGGTGCTATTATGGATTTTAGGAATTATCCCAGGAGTTGTTTTTCTATTTATGAAAATCAATGCTCAAAAGCATCTTCGCCAACTTCAACAAAAAATTCAACACAACGCTTCACAAATTGACAACTATTTAGAACAAAGAGTTCAAATCTTACAAAACGTTGTTGGAATCGTTGAAAAGTCGATTGATTTAGATAAAGATGTTATGACATCAGTTGCTGCTTTCCGCGGTGGAGTTCATCCAAATGAAGAAAACCGTAGTGAAGTTTCCGGTCAATTAGATCAAGCGATGAGATCCATTAATGTTGCTTTTGAAGCATATCCAGATTTAAAAGCTCACCGTTCACTAGCTGACGCGATGCAACAAAACTCATATTTACAAAGAGAAATCACTGCAGCCAGAGAAGTATATAACGACACTGTTTTAAGATGGAACCAAGACATCTTTGCTTGGCCAACAAAAATGATCGTTGCTGCAAAAGCGGGATATACAACTAGAATTCCATTTACAGCAGCCAGAGAAGTTAAAGAACAAGCTAGACAAACTTTCTTCTAAAAGAGCACAAACATTCATAATAAAAGCCTATTTAATCGATAGGCTTTTTATTTTATCCAAACCTGAAATTATTAGATACATATAATAATATATTTAAGTGTCATTGTTAAAAACAATATTAGTTGCAACATTATTTTATATTTGATATAATTTCAAAGCATAGTTTCGTACGAAAGGTGGTTATCATAATGAAAAGAACATATCAACCTAGTAACATCAAACGCGCTAAAACACACGGTTTTAGAGCAAGAATGGCTACTCCGGGCGGTAGAGCGGTTCTCGCTGCTAGACGCAAAAAAGGACGCCGTAGACTAACTGTTTCACAATAAAAATTGAATCAAATAAAATATTTTGAAAACTCGAACTACCTGAAAAAATATTCAATATTTTTAGGGTAGTTTTATTTTTAGATAATATGAAAAAAATGTATAGAATAAAAAAGACAAACGAAATTGATGCACTTTTTAAAACTAAAATAAGAGTAAGTAGCAAATATTTTAATATTTTTTACAAACCAAGCAAACAAAATAATTTTAGGTTTGCTATTTCAATAGGTAAAAAATATGGAAATTCAGTTCAAAGAAATTTAATGAAAAGAAGATTAAGAGAAATTATAAAATCAAACCAAGAAAGTATTGGGATAATTGATTTTGTAATTACAGTAAAACCAAACTCAATTGATCTAGACTTTACACAAATTAAAGCTGATATTGAAAAGTTACTGAAAAAATCAAAAATAATTAATTAAAAGAAAGGAAAAATATGTTTGTTAATAACTTACATATATAGGACGCTGAATGAAAAAGAAGATTATCTTTGGAATTACCCTTATCGTAGCAATGGTAATTCTATTATCCGGGTGTGGTAATGCACCAAAACCGATTGGAATTGTGGCTAGTGCACCAGAAAATGCGATAGTTGAACAAGATATTTTCCCGCGAGGGGAAATTACAGTTTATCGTATTTATGATACAGGTAACGTTGAAAAAGTAGAAAACTGGGTAGCCAGTGATCGCGCCGAGGTTGGCTCAATTGGAAACGCCGGATTTTCAAAATACACCATTATCGATCGCGATAATCCTGATTTATCAACTGAACTTACTATTATTACTAACGCAGCTAATTCTGAACCGCTTAAAGCCGAAGACACATTTTATGTTTATCGCTTCCATGTGGAAACGAATGAAAAGGGAGCAATAACTAAATCAATATTTACTCACAATCTTGGTTATAGTGTTATTTCTAATCTTGCTAACAAGGAAACTGGTGAAGTAAAACTTGAAGACTATTTACAAGTTTATCGGATTGGACCATCAGAAGATGGAACAAAAACGATTCAAGAAGACGTCACTAGTTTAATTAATATCGAAGATGGCGAATTCCCAATTAGCTATAAAAGCGACTCTTACAATGCGACATTTGTCGTTGAAGAAGCTTCTGGAAATAAAAACGTTAGTTTTCCGGTAGTTGTTGCTGGGGGCGAAAGGCCACTTCACGCTAAATCGGCAAATTGGTTTGATTATATTTTAGTTATTCCAGTTGGATGGTTAATGCAACTATTTTCATTTGGTGGAAATTTTGCGATAGGAATTTTATTTGCAACTTTAATTATTAGAACGTTGGCTTGGCCAATTTATGCTAAAAGCAATGCAATGTCAGCCAACATGAATGAAGCACAACCGGAATTACAAAGAATTCAGGCTAAGTATCGCGGAAGAAGCGATAAAGCGTCGCAGCAACAAATGCAGATGGAAACCATGGCGATTTATAAAAAATATAAAATCGGGATGAGTTCATTATTTATGCCGTTCCTACAAATGCCAATTTTCATTGCGATGTTTAGAACACTGAGCAGAATTTTAATTCCAGGAGGATATTGGGCAGACAAAATTAACGTTAGAACTTTCTTAGGTTTTAACCTTGAAGTGGGAGCTAGCGGTGGCCCATGGTATTACTATATTTTAGCTGTTATCGTTGGGGCAACGATGTTCTTATTACAATATATCTCGATGAAAAAACCCGGTGATCAAAAGAAAACAGCTCAACAATCATCATCAGCTGTAACAGCCCAACAAGGACCTAATACAGCTAAAACAATGAAAATATTTAGTTTTGTAATGATAATAATGATGGTTATTTTCTCACTTCAAAACAACGCGATGGCTATATATTGGATTATTGGTAACCTTTTTTCATTAGGGCAAACCTTAATCCATCGTAAACTCAATAAAGCTAAGGCGGAGAAAAAACAAGAAGATACGTTAGGTGGTATACTATGAAACGAATCGAAATAGAAGCAAAAACTGATAAAGAAGCTTTAAAACAAGCTTCAAACATTTTAAAAATATCCGAAGATTATATTGATTTAGCAATTATTAAAGAGAAAAAAGGTTTATTAGGTATTGGTGGAACCACCGTTTATCTAGCAACACCAAATGTTAATTTGGTTATTGCTGGTAAAGAATATCTTGAAAATATCCTTTTAGATTTGGGAATCGAATGTAAAACCGAGTTTAGAACTCTCGATAACGGTATGCAAATCTTTTATAATCTTGAAACAGATGAAAATTCATTACTGATTGGTCGTGAAGGAAGAAATCTAGCAGCACTTCAATTTTTACTAAGAGGATATTTAACGCAATTTACTGATTCAAAAATAATTGTTAATTTAGATATCGGTGGATATCACGGCAACCGTACAAAACAACTTGAAATATTAGCGACGAAAACGGCAAAAGATGTTGCTAAAACAAAAATTCCAGTTAAATTGGATCCGATGAATTCTTATGAAAGAAGAATCATTCACACTAAATTAGCAGAATGGAATGATGTTGAAACAATTTCTGAGGGAGAAGGGCCAGATAGAGCCTTAATTATTCGTCCTAAGCAAAAATAATAATGAAAAAAGTAGCAAGCGTACTCTTCATTATTATCATTGGAGCCGTTTTATACAGCTTCGGTATTTCAACTTTTGAAAACGCCAAAGTTAACAGCTTGATTGCTGATTTCAAATCACGCGGCGTTTTACTTACCGATGAACCAACAGCGGTAAACAACACCTTAAGATATTATTACGAAGTTGAGTCCGATAGTTATCTTGATCAAGAAACTTTCTTGATAAATGAAAGCACCGATGAGTTCTATTTAGGTAATGTTGGTGATATTGTTGTAAGTAGAGAATCACCATTTCCTAATATTCCAATTATTCATCAATTTATTAGTTATTATTTTGGTGGACATGCGGCAATGGTAACCGATGTTAATAAGGTTGTTGAAATAGCTGGATTTCCTTCGGGAGATGAAAAAATAAGTGATTATATATTTCATAAAGTTCAATATGATGATGACGGCAATCCCAATCATGATTTTAAAGGGGCCACCATTTTTAAAACCAGCAACTACTTTTTAAAAAACACAAGAAAAGAAAATGATCCAGCTTATAAACGCTATGGAGAATATTATCGTAAAAATCTAATCACATTAAGAGTAAACAAATCAAGCGAAATAGAGCGCAAAGAAGCCGTTTTGAACCTCGAAGAGTTAATTGACAAAAACGTCATTTATAATTTCATGTTTTTCCTTGATACAAAGGAAAAATACTACTGTACTGATATCATGCCTAGAATCTATGACACGATTAAAGACGATAACAATAATTCGAAATATAATTTAAATAATGATGGATTTATTACATCGGTCAATGATCTAATTTTATCGAAAGATACAATTATAACTAATTACTTTGAAGTTGATAAAAATGGCATTGAACACATTTATTATTTAATTAATTCTAAAAATCAAGACAACTAGCCTTGATTTTTTTAATAATACTTATTAAAACACATAAAAGGGTTATAAAAATATGTTATACTTATTTAGATGAGGTGATCAAATGGATAGCACGGTAATTATTGTAGTAGGGGTAGTTTTAGGAATATTATTGTTAGCAGTAATAGGTGCACTGTTTTTTTTGATATCAAAAACAAAAACTCCACTTGAAAACACTCAACCTATTGATTTGCAAAAGCTAATCGAGTCCGAAAATTTAAAAATGCAATTAAAGCTAGTTGAACAAAATAACAATAGCATCTTGGAGTTGCAAAAAATAAAAGAAGAGATGGTTTTATCGGTTCAAAAAGAAGTATCAAATATTAATGAACGAGTTGAAAAGAGATTAGGAGACGGATTTAAAGAGTCAAATGAGACCTTTAAAGGCGTCATCGAAAGACTTGCCAAGATAGATGAAGCACAAAAAAACATGGATAGAATTTCTAAAGACATTTTATCGCTTCAAAGCGTTTTAACCGATAAAAGCTCGCGAGGGGCATTTGGAGAAACTCAACTGACACAAATACTTCATGCCATTTATGGTGAAAAAAATGATAAATTATTTCAAGAACAATATTCTTTTTCAAATAAGAAAAGAGCTGATGCGGTTATTTTTGCTCCTGAACCATTAGGTAAGGTAGCAATTGACTCTAAATTTCCACTAGAAAACTTTAGAAACATAAACGCGGAAGAAATAACCAAGGAAGAAAAAGAAAAAAACCGCAAATTATTTAGTGGGGATTTAAAAAAACATATTGATGATATATCAAGTAAATATATTATTCCTGGTGAAACCAGTGAACACGCAATTATGTTTTTACCATCTGAAGCGGTGTTTTCAGAAGTAGTTGCTTATCACGAAAAACAAATTGAATACGCATCATCTAAATCGGTTTGGATTACTTCTCCGACGACATTAATGGCATCATTATCATTAATTCAATCAATGGTTAAAAATATTGAACAATCGAAATATGCAGATATCATTCAAAGCCAACTTATTAGTTTAGGCGAAGAATTTATGAGATTTGAAGATAGATTTAATACTTTAGAATCTCGATTTGATCAAGCAAACAAATCGTTTCGCGAGATCAACATAACAACTAAGAAATTAATTAAGAAATTTAAAGAAATTGAACAAGTTGAAAAAGGTGAAGACGATGAAGACGATAATTAATTTAAAAAGAGATATTGATAATTTAGAAAATAAAGAAGTATATGTTGGCGGGTGGGTTAGATCTAACCGCGCTCAAAAGGAATTCGGTTTTATTGCTTTAAACGATGGAACGACTTTAAACCATATCCAAATTGTGTATGAAGACAATTTGGACAACTTTAAAGAGATACAAAAAATTGGTGTCGGTAGTTCAGTAGAGGTCGTCGGACGGGTTGTCCTGACACCTGACCGACAACAGCCGTTTGAAATAAAAGCTACTAAAGTCAAATTAATTACTGAAGCCGGAGAAAAATATCCGATTCAACCAAAAAGACATTCTCGCGAGTTCTTAAGAGAGGTTGCTCACTTAAGACCTCGTACAAATTTATTCAACGCTGTTTTTAGAACGCGCTCAGTTATGAGTCATGCTATTCATGAATTTTTTCAAAATCAAGATTTTATCTATGTACACACCCCTATTTTGACTAGTAACGATGGTGAGGGTGCCGGCGAGATGTTTACTGTGACAACGCAAAAAGATTTCAAGGGCAATAATTTTGAAAATGATTTTTTCGCCAAACAGGTTTTCTTAACCGTTACTGGACAATTACACGCAGAAGCTTATGCACAATCTTTTAGGAACGTATATACTTTTGGACCAACATTCAGAGCTGAAAAATCAAACACACAAAAACACGCTTCTGAGTTTTGGATGATTGAGCCAGAAATGGCTTTTACTGATTTAAACGGGTTAATGGACGTTGCGGAACAAATGGTTAAACATTTAGTGAAAACTTTATTTGATAAGTTACCAGATGAGCTAGATTTATTTGATAAGTTTGTTGAAAAAGGATTAAGAGATAGACTAAGAATTGTCTTAGAAAAGCCTTTTTACAGAATTGATCACGACGAAGCAATCGATATTTTAATTAATTCAGGCAAAAGGTTTGAAAACCAACCAAAACATGGTGGTGATTTAGCAACCGAGCATGAAAAGTATTTAACAGAAGTTCATTTTGATGCACCAGTTTTTGTCAAAAACTGGCCAGCAGATATAAAAGCATTTTACATGCGTCAAAACGATGATAAAAAGACGGTCGCCGCTATGGATTTACTAGTAGCTAAGAGTGGTGAATTAATTGGTGGGTCCCAAAGAGAAGAGCGTTTTGATTTTCTTGAAAAAAGAATGAAGGAATTAAACATGCATTCTGAAGGTATTGAATGGTATATTAATTTAAGAAAATATGGAGGAACGACAAGTTCTGGGTATGGCTTAGGATTCGAACGACTAATCATGTTTGTTACTGGTGTAGAAAACATTAGAGATGTGATTCCGTTTCCAAGAACTCCTAGAAATTGCGAATACTAATTAAAAATCTATCCTCATATATTTAGAGGTATTTAATGAAAAAAATTATTACTAGTGTCCTAATAGTATTATTAGGATTTATATTAATAAATACAAACATAAAAGGCGAAACTACATATATAAAGAAAAACGCCTCTTTTAACTCTATCATGCATACATCGATTGATGTTAAAGTTGAACTAGATGAAAACATAGATTGGGAACCACATAAAAAAAATCTAGAAGCGATTTTTTTAAGTTACAACTATTTGGCTGATGCTAGTTTTGCAGACAAAACAAATGATGAATTATTATATTACAACCGTGGCAAGGCGATGTTTGAAATAGAATCAAACGTCGAGTTCTTAAACAATAATCCAAACCAACTAATTGAAATTAGTAGGGAGCTATATGAGATGCTTGAACAAGCGGAAACATTAAGAGTTAACAGTGATGGTTATTTTGATTATTCAATCGGTCACATTATTGACTTATGGAAAGCAGGCATTAGGGCATATAATAAAAAAGAAATGCCTAACGAAGTTTTTGATGAACTGATTAGGAACGTTAATGCAGTTGAAATAATTAACAACCCAATAAACCTAACTGTCAATAACGAGAAGTATTTCGTTGAGGTTGCTGATGGGGTAAAAATCGATCTAGGAGCATTTGCTAAAGGTTATGCTACCCAAAAAGCGGTAGACTATCTTTTAGAAAACGACATCAAGTATTACATGATAAGTTCGGGATCTTCATCAATTGCTTTTGGTGAAAAATCAGATGGAGATGATTATCGAATTGACCTAAGAGATCCTTTAAGCTCATCGATTGAAGGGTATGCCCTGGCAAGTGGAACTAATTTAACAATTACAACAAGTGGTAATTATGAGCAATATTTCCTACATAACGGTGAGAGATTTCATCATATTATATCGCCAAAAACTAAATCACCGATGTCTAATTACCATGTTTTAAGTGTAATTGGTGTAGATGCTGGAATTATGGATGCCTATTCAACGGCTGTTTTTTCTATGAATATTGAAGAAGCAAACCAATATTTAAGCGAAGTTGGAGCAAAGGCGATTTTTTATAAGAATAACGCAACAATAGAAAATTTTATTGATAACGTTGAAGTGTATTCTCAAAATGATAACTCAAATAATTCTCAAAATGTAGCAAAACCAATCGGACGCTATATTATATTAGGCATTTTTATATTGGTTGTATTAGCTTCTGTTATCGGAATTATTGTTTATGCAATTAAGAACAAAGAAAACATTAACGATAATCCGAAAATAAGAAAGCGAAGAGACCTTATACTGTTTGGAGTGCTGTTATTAATTTTTGGTGGTGGATTTATCATTTATCAAGTGTGGCCTAAACCAAAGGCAACAGTTGCTCAAATATCTTATCGAAATGAAGTTTATGTCGAAGTTGATTTCACTAATAAAAACGTAAACATTATCCAAGAACAAAACAACCAATATCCGTTAAAAGAAACAGGTGATGAATACTTACAAATTACTTTATTAGGCGATTTTAAGGTTGATGGAGAACCTCAAAAAGTCGTTATAGAAGTTGACTTTAACAATAATAGCATCAGGGTATCTGATGAAAAAAGTCCAAATAATTATTGTAGTAGACAAGGGTGGGCGAATAAAGGATACATTATTTGTCTTCCAAACTCGGTTACTATTAGTTTCTTAAGTAAGACTATTTACGATGGGTCTGTGTAAATGAATAGAAAACTTAAAAAGAATGTCACGATATCAATGATGTTAGCTATCGCAATTGTATTAAACATCGTTGAAGCGCAAATGTTTTTTTTCATCCCTGTTCCAGGGGCTAAATTAGGCTTAGCAAATATTGTAACCCTAATTGTTTTATATACCTTTGGTTTTCCGGAAGCTTTTGTGGTGGCGATTTTGCGAACAGTGATTGCTTCGATATTAATGCCAGGTCGATTTTTAGGACCAACATTTTACATGAGCATCTCTGGTGGAGTAATATCTGTATTAATTATGGGCTTTTTCAAAAAGATTAATTTCTTTGGGATTGTTGGAACCAGCTTATTTGGTTCTTTGACTCACGTAATGGGCCAAGTTTTAGTTGGTTATTACGTTATTGGAGAGGGTTTATTGGTGTATTTACCCTTTATGTTAATATTTGGGGTAATAACGGGGTTTTTAATAGGAATGATTGCAAACAAGTTTTTAACAACATCAAAGGACTGGTTAGGGCCGGTGGTTAAAAATACAAAACCCACAAAAAGGAATAAACAAACAAAAGTTAACAACGATTATGAATCCCACACATAGTGTGTCAATTTAATTTGCTTGATAATTTATATTCATAATGTTATAATTAATCGGTAACTTATCATGACTCATGAAAGAGTTATGGCGGAAGGAGCGAAAAAGATATGAAAAAGGAAATTCAACCAAAATATAATGTTGCAAGTGTAACGTGTTCAACGTGCGGAAATGAATTTGAAGTGGGCTCAACTTTAACTGAAATTAAAATTGATACATGTTCAAATTGTCATCCGTTCTATACAGGAACTCAAACATTTGTTCAAGCGGCTGGTCGAGTTGAAAGATTCAACAAGCGTTACGGTATTGATCAAAGTCAGCAACAAGAAGAACGCGATGAATAATCGCGTTTTTTATTTAATGATAATAAAGGGAAATTGAAATGTATCACACTTATAAAAATGGATTTATCGAAGTTGTCTGTGGACCAATGTTTGCCGGAAAAACCGAAGAATTAATACGCCGAATTAGAAGACTACAATATGCTAAACAAAACATTATTGTTTTTAATCCTAAACTTGATGATAGATTTTCACAAACGGAACTAGTATCTCATAACAATAATCGCACTAGCGCCTATTTTATTGAAAAAAGCACTGATGCGTATCAGTATGTTGATAAATCAACAAATGCTGTTGTTTTTGACGAGGCACAGTTTTTCGATATGGAAATTGTCAAAGTTGCCGATGATCTTGCTGATAAAGGAATTAGAGTTATTATAGGTGGACTTGATACTGATTTTAGAGGGGAGCCCTTTGGACCAATGCCGTATTTGTTAGCTAAGGCGGAGTTTGTTACTAAATTAACAGCTATTTGTGTCAAAACTGGAGAACCAGCTACTAGAACACAAAGAATCGTTAACGGAAACCCAGCTGATTATTATGAAGATATTATTTTAGTTGGTGCAAATGAGTCTTATGAATCAAGATCAAGACACGCCCATGAAGTGCCAAACAAACCTAAATATGGAAAATAGATATATGCAAGTTGCGCTTGAAGAAGCCAAAAAAGCGTATTTGAAAAAAGAAGTTCCAATTGGTGCTATTGTTGTTTTAAACGGTGAAATTATTGGACGCGGCCACAATCTAAAGGAAAACCTGCAGGATGCAACCGCTCATGCTGAAATAATAGCTATTAAAGAGGCTCAAAAGCATTTAAAATCATGGCGGTTAGAAGATTGTGAACTCTACGTAACACTAGAGCCGTGCGTAATGTGTGCTGGCGCAATAGTTCAAGCGAGAGTAAAAAACCTATACATCGGAGCTAGAGATCCTAAAGGGGGAGGCGCAGGCAGTGTGATAAATATTTTTCAAGAGCCATGGAATCACCAAGTTAATCTAAAGTTTGGTATAATGGAAGAAGAAAGTAGTAAACTACTTAAGGATTTTTTTCAACAATTAAGAAAGTAATGTTCCTATTTAGCATCGCTATTCAATTTTAGC
The DNA here is from genome assembly GCA_964600625.1 of uncultured Acholeplasmataceae bacterium. Taxonomy (GTDB): domain Bacteria; phylum Bacillota_I; class Bacilli_A; order Acholeplasmatales; family Acholeplasmataceae; genus DUQW01. Next base: position 6,185 of record CAZRJV010000001.1, on the reverse strand, counting down.
GTGTGAACCTGGTCAGGTCGTGAAAGAAGCAGCCATAAACATTGTTAGGATGTGGGTAGCGATGCTAAATAGGAACACAAGAATAAAAAAGTTTTAGAAACCTAAGACTTTTTATTTTTATCAAAAGGGCAAGATTATGATAATTGGTATAAAAAAGATAATTAATAATATTGATACCAGCAAATTAAACCAAAAGGAAGTTGCTGTTATCCAAAAATACGGATCTGAAAAAAGAAGATTAGAGTCATTTAATTCTTTGTTTATCTTAGACCAAATGCTTAAAGAGAGAAACATTTTTTCTTATGAAGTAAAAAGAGAATTTAGCGGAAAGCCTTATATCGCAAATACCAATCTATATCACAATATGTCACACGCTGGAATTTACGCTTCATGTGTTTTCCACGATGAGATTATTGGCATTGACATTGAACAAATTACTCCAAGAATTATAAAAATAGCGAAAAGGTTTTTGTCTCCAAGTGATTTAGTTAGATACGAAAAAAAGGAACTAAAAGAGGTAGAACTTACCATTTATTGGACCATCAAAGAAGCTTTTACAAAACTGAGTGGAAGGGGATTAACAATACCGTTTAATGAAATTGAAATCGAAAAAGAAGATTCATACTATATAGCATCTTATAAACAAGAAAAAGGCTATATTAAGACGTTTATAGTAGAGGACTATATTATTTCGGTGAGTGCTTATAATAAATTTAAAGAAGAGCCACGAATAAAATTCTATTAAATTCCAGATATTTTGATGCTTTTTGGGAAAAGCATCTTTTTTTTGCAAAATTTAGTATAGACCATTACACAATATAAATATTGTGTTTAGTGATATAATAATTTATAGAGGTGAAAACATGAAAATTAATAAAAAATTATTTGATTTACTAACAAGAGAACCAGATGAGGTTCAACAAGTACGCAGTGGAACATTAGAAATATTTTTCATGACTGAATTAGAAGAGTCGCAATATAGCGCTGAAGGGCGTTATTCAATTTGGTCATCTGATGGACAAAATTATCGTCTATTAATGAATAAAGATTTTTATGAACACGGAGTTATCAAAGAGTTTTATACTCAACCGGTAAATGATGAGTGGACTTCTTATGTTGAAAAAGTTACGAAGCTACAAAGAAAATTTTTATTTACAATTATGTTACCAGCAATGGCAATTTATTTAATTGTTTCAGTATTAGCTCTAATACTTTGGCAAGATTTTGCAATTTACATTTTAATAGGAATGATGCTGTTGATTTTCTTAGCTAACTTTTTACAAAACAAAGCGATTAGAACAAAGGTTGATGCTGAAAATGAAATTACTCAAGATAATATCCAACGAATTTTAGGTTCAAGCGTTTATGACCAAATCGCTCAAGATCAACTACAATTTCGTGAAATTAAAAATCTTCAATTTCAACAAGAATATGAAGAAAAGTACGGTAAAGTAGAGGACAGCGATTTGTCACAACAGGAATTAATTGAAGAAACAATAGAAGAAACTCCACTTGAAGGAGAGGATGTTAATGAAGAATAAATACGTTGGAATTAACGCTGCTAGATTTTTAGGCGTCGATGCAATTAATAAAGCAAATAGCGGTCACCCAGGAATAGTTTTAGGGGCTGCTCCAATGCTTTATGCTTTGTATACCAGAGAATTAAAAATTAATCCTAATGAAAGTAAATGGTTTGATCGTGACCGCTTTGTTTTGTCAGCTGGACATGGATCAGCACTTTTATATGCAATTAATCATTTGGCAGGATTTGATGTTAGTATTGATGATTTAAAAAACTTTAGACAAATCGGAAATACTCCCGGTCATCCTGAATATGGGCACACAGATGGTGTCGAAACGACTTCTGGACCTCTTGGACAAGGAATTTCTAATGCGGTTGGGATGGCGATTGCGGAAGCTCATTTAGCGAAAAGATTTAATAAAAAAGATTTTCCAATTATTGATCACTACACCTATGTTTTATGTGGTGATGGTGATTTACAAGAAGGGGTTGCTTTAGAAGCCACTAGCATAGCTGGTCATTTAGGTTTAAACAAACTAATTGTTTTATTTGATTCAAATGATATTCAATTAGATGGACCGACCAAGATGGCTACTAGTGAAGACATTGGTTCTAAATTCCAAGCGATGGGTTGGCATTATCAATTAGTCAAAGATGGTAACGATGTTGAAGCGATCGATAAAGCGATTAAACAAGCTAAATCAAATTTAGATCAACCATCACTAATCGAAGTTAAAACAACGATTGGTTACGGAGTTTCTTACGCCGGAACTAGCAAGACTCACGGTTCTCCGATCGGAGTTAGCGAAAGAGATTTAGCAGCGGAAAACTTAGGTTGGGACTTTGCACCTTTTGAAGTTCCTCAAAAAGCCTATCAAGAGTTTAAAGATACGGTAATAACAAGGGGTGTTCACGCTTATGAAAATAACCTTGAAATGTTGACAAAATATCAAGAAAAATATCCAGAGGACCATAAACTGCTGTTGTCATTTTTCAACGAAGCTCCTCACTTAGATTATGTAAAATATCAAGATTTGATTACTAAAGAGGCTGATGCTACTCGTAATGTTAGTGGCGTGATACTAAATCAACTATCAAAAGAAAACTTAAATATTATTGGTGGATCAGCTGATTTAACTTCATCAACAAAAGCCAAAGGCGCTGACGGAGACTTCAGTAAAGAAAACCAAATTGGAAGAAACATCAATTATGGGGTTCGCGAACACGCTATGGCTGCCATTAATAACGGAATTGCCCTTCACGGAGGGTTAAGAGTGTTTTCTGGAGCGTTCTTTGTCTTTAGTGATTACTGCAAACCTTCAATCAGATTAAGTGCATTAATGCAATTACCTGTTACCTATGTGTTTACACATGATAGTGTTGCAGTAGGTGAAGATGGACCAACACACCAACCGGTTGAACAATTAGTTGGATTACGAGCGATTCCTGGTTTAAATGTTTTAAGACCAGCGGATGCTAATGAAACAATTGCGAGTTGGAAACTGGCGATTGAATCAACAAACACTCCTCATGTTTTAGTTCTAACAAGACAAAATGTTACTAATTTAGCGGGAACTAATTTAGAAGGCGTTAAAAGAGGGGCCTATGTTGTATCGAAGGAACAAAACAAATTGGACGGCATTTTGCTAGCATCAGGTAGTGAAGTGGAGCTTGCTGTAAAAGCTCAAACCGTTTTGCTAGAAAAAGGAATTGACGTTAGAGTTGTTAGTATGCCAAGTCATTACTTGTTTAACCAACAACCAAAAGATTATCAAATGCAAGTTCTCCCTCGCGAGGTGAAAACTTTAGCAATTGAAGCTGGCGCTTCAATGTCATGGTATCAGTTTACCCCTTATGTTTTTGGCATTGATCAATTTGGTGTTAGTGCACCAGGAGATCAAGCAATGAATCATTTCGGATTTAATAAAGAAGAAGTTGTAAAAAGGTTTTTACAAATTTAAAAGATAGAAAGAATATAATTATGTATGATGGAATTATAATTGGCGGCGGACATGCAGGAATAGAAGCCGCTTTAGCCATGGCTAGAATGGGTAAAAAAGCGGTATTAATAACCGGCGACTTGAATAAAGTCGCTACTTTGCCATGCAATCCATCAATTGGTGGACCCGCCAAAGGGGTAGTAGTGCGTGAGATTGACGCTTTAGGTGGTCAAATGGCTAAAACAACCGATGCCACTCAAATCCAAATGAAGTTATTAAACTATTCAAAAGGCCCAGCGGTTAGAGCTTTAAGGGCTCAAGTAGACAAGGAAAAATACCCGCAAGAGATTAAAAGAGTTTTATTAGAAACGAAAAATCTCGATATTATTGAAAAATTAGGAATTGAAATCATTATAGAAAACCACGAAGCAAAGGGTGTTGTTTTAGATGATGGGTCAAAAGTTTATGGTAAAAAAATTATCATTACTACCGGAACATATTTAAATAGTTTGATCTTAATAGGTGATGAAAATATTTATGCTGGACCATCAGGTGATAAGACAACTACCGGAATTAGTTCTCAGTTAGAAAGTCTCGGATTTGAAATGACGAGGTTAAAAACTGGAACGCCACCGCGACTTGATAAAAACACAATTGATTACTCCCAAATGATATTACAACCCGGAGATGACAAGTTTTTATCATTTAGTTTCAATCCGTTAAAAGATGAGTATGGAATTCAACTTGATTGTTATTTAACTCATACTAATAGCCTTACTCACCAAATCATTGAAGGTAACCTTGACCGCTCGCCAATGTATACTCGTGAAGAGGTAGGTGCTGGTCCAAAATACTGTCCTTCAATTGAAGATAAAGTAGTTAGATTTAACGAACAACCACGTCACCAAGTTTTTATTGAGCCAGAAACAGCTGATGGTAATCTAATGTATATCCAAGGCCTTTCAACTAGCTTACCTCGTGATGTTCAAAGGCAAATCGTTAGTAGTGTAAAAGGCTTAGAGAACGCAAAAATCGTTAAATACGGTTATGCAATCGAATATGACGGAATCAACCCACAACACCTATATCCGACACTAGAGACTAAGATTGTTAAAAATTTATATACGGCTGGACAAATTAACGGAACTAGTGGTTATGAGGAAGCGGCCGCTCAAGGAATAATGGCGGGAATAAATGCCGCTTTAAGTATTGACAAAAAAGAACCGTTAATTTTAAAAAGACACGAAGCTTACATCGGTGTTTTAATAGACGACTTAATTACAAAGGGCACCAAAGAACCTTATCGCCTTCTTACTTCTAGGTCAGAACATCGTCAGTTATTAAGAAGCGATAACGCTGATCTAAGATTAAGTGAGTACGGTTACCAAGTTGGTCTTTTGACTGAGGGTGAATATCAAAAGTTTTTAGATAAAAAAGCACAAATTGAAAAACTAAACGAAGAATTAAAAACGATCAAATTGACACCAACAGAAGAAACCAACCAGTATTTAGCAGCAGCTAATTCAGCGCCAATTTTTGAGGGCGTTAGTTTATCAACTTTGGCTAAAAGGCCAGAAATTAACTTAAATGAAGTAAAGCCATTTGTAAAAGGAAATTATTCGGAAGTGGTATTTGAACAAGTATTACTAAATATTAAATATCGCGGTTATATTGAAAATAGCTTTAAGGAAGCTGAAAAAATGTTAAGGTTGGAAAAGAAAAGAATACCTAATGATATTGACTATACTAAAATAACTAACATTTCCAATGAAGCAAAACAAATGCTAAACAAAGTTCGACCGCTAACAATTGGTCAAGCTTCCAGAATTATTGGTGTTAATCCATCAGATATTCAAATTTTGACAATCTACTTAGAGTCAAGAGGGCGAAAAAGTGAATTTTAAAGATATTGTTTTTAAACAAACGGGGTATGAGTTAAGCGCTTATCAAATAGAACAATTCGAAAAATACTTTGCCTTTTTAATTGAGTATAATAAAAATGTTAACTTAACTAGGATTACAGAAAAAAATGATGTGTATATCAAACATTTTCTAGATTCAATTATAGTTATTAACTTGATTGATTTTACCAAGATTAACACCCTTTTAGATATGGGATCAGGGGCGGGTTTTCCTGGAATACCGTTAAAAATTCTTTATCCTCATCTGGAAGTGTTGTTAGTTGATGCTAGAAAAAAGAAGTTGGTTTTCTTGGAAAAACTATTCCAAGTGTTAAATCTTTCCAACATTACAACTACTCATTCTAGACTAGAAAATCTTGATTACAAAAATCATTTCGACCTTGCAACTGCGCGCGCGTTAAGTGATTTAAACACAATTTCAAAATACGCCTATCCGTTAATCAAAACTGGCGGCCATATAATTAGCTATAAATCGCAAAGCTATGAAAGCGAATTAAGAGAGTTTAGCAACATCTGGAAAGGTAAACTAAAAATCGAAAGGGTTGATTATCAAGAACTACCAAACGAATCAGGCGCAAGATATAATGTGTTAATAAAAAAACAATAACACAATATATTAATAATAATGCGCATATACGTGCGCACGCGCAAGAAAAACAGATGAAAAAAAGTAATATAAAAAATAAAAACTATTCTATTTGCTTTTTAGTGAGCAATATTATAAAATAATAAAAGACCGCTTATGACGGAGGGGTAGCGAAGTGGCTAAACGCGGCAGACTGTAAATCTGTTCCCTCAGGG